>JBEAVG010000012.1:0-10378 GCA_041161045.1 Pseudomonadota bacterium | reverse complement strand
CCTTCCGTAACTCCAACAATCACTCCGATTGTCGGCGCTAAAACTCTTACTTTGAAAGCTGTTGGTGCTGCTGATATTTATTCAGCCATTACTGCTGCAGCTGACACTGCAAATCTTGTTTTTGATAGTGGTGCTGCTGGTAATGTAACGCTTCATGCTAACATTGGTGAAACTAAAATGGGCTTCGCAAATGTAACCCTGACAGGTCAGCATGACAAGCTAGTTCTTTCTGAAGGTGTTTTTATCAATTCCAAAACAATAAAATTCGGGGATGCTGCTTCTGCTATAACTTTGGGTAATAATTCTGCGCTTAATGCAGAATTGACTAATGCTGGTGGTGAAGGTAATTTGATTATCGCAGATGGTGCTAGTGCTTCTGGTGGTTATGTAGAGAATGCTAAAACTCTTAAATCTGTTACATTTGGTACAGCTAATGGAAACCTTACAAAACTATTGGTCGGTACTTCTGCCGCAAATGCAAACTATTCATTTGGTGTAAAAACATTAGACTTAACGAAAGCAACTGATGCTACAGCTCAATTTATTGTAGATATGACAAAGTTACCTGCTGGTAGGTCTCTAACCCTTACAGTTGGTGGTGGTGCTAACGCGGGTATCACTACTACAGCAGGAGCAGGTAAATCAGCCGGTGCTTTGGTGTTTGAAAACAATAAAAATGGCAACAAAATTACTCTTGCAACAGTTGGTGGTGCAGTAACACATATAGGTGGTACTGGTGGTGTAGCAGGTTCTCTTGCTCTTCTAGATGCAGCTGGTTCAGATTTGACAATTCAGTCTAATCTTGCTGGTGATCTTATCTCTATCGATAATATTAAAGCAGAGAAATTGACATTAACTAAGGGTGGCGCTATAGATACTAACTTTACAATTAAAGGAACTGAGTTAACAGCAACAGAAAATGCTCTTACTATCAACGCTGAAGGGCAAAAAGTAACTCTTGCTGCTGGTTCTAACCTTGGAAAAGTTAATGGTGTGCAATTGATTAAAAATTCCACATTAGAATTTGCTGATGGTGTAAACCTTGATTTCACAAGCAATGTTGCGGGTAGTACAAATGACCAAGCTAAGTTACTATTTACTGGTACAAGTAAATTGACAGGTACAGGTACTCTTGGTATTTCAGGCAAAGTTTTAAATGAAATAGAAGTACACGGTGGTAATAGCAAAATAGTAACATTCGATACTAGTGATATATACGGTAACATCAAATATACTGGTAACTCAGTTGTTGGTAATTCTGGTATGGTCATAAATGGTAATGTTCATGGTAACATTACAACTGGTAACGGTGCTAGGGGTCATGTGACATTCAGCAAGACTTCTGTTGTTGATGGATCAGTTGGTGCTGCTGAAAAATTCCACACAGTGGAAATCGGTGCTGATGTGACAGTAGGTAAAGTTACTGTTGATTCTACTTATGATACTGAATGGACAACATTCACAAAAGATGCAACATTAACACTTGGTAGCAAAATAAAGGGTGCTGCAGACTCTACTCTTGGAACAGTTAAAACAACAGCTGGTAAGGGCACTGGTACTATTAAATTCAACAATGATTTTACAGTAAATGGTAATATTGGTGAAGATGGTGCAGAGCTTAAGTCACTTGTGATGGAAGCAAACAAAGCATTAACTATCGGTGGTGCTGCTACTACTGTTTTTGCAGATGTTCTTACTTCAACAGCTGGTCAAGGAACTGTTGTTGTTGGTTCTGCTCACGCTGTTACAATTAATGGTGATGTTGGTTCTGCTAATGCTAACTTCCTATCAGCTACAATAGGTAGTGATAACCTTACTACTGTTAAGGATATTCACGGTAAGAAAGTTTCTATTGCTGCTGCTGGTGGTGGTAACGTAACAGCTGTAAATGTTAATTCTGCTGATGCTACAGACGGTGTTAAGTTTACATCTGATGGTACATTGACAATTAAAGATGCTGGTTCTATCAATACATTTGTAACAACAGATACGGATGGAGAAGGTAGCCTTTCATTTGAAGGTGCTGGTACAATAGGTGGTAATCTAGGTAAAGCTGGAACTGCTCTTAATGCTCTTACTTTAGGCGGTACTCTTGATAAGAAAGTAGTATTCAAAGGAAACCAAATTCATTTAGCTGATGCAAGTACTCAATCATCAACATTAGAATTAACAAAAGATACAACAATTAAATCTGGTGGTGACTATACTATCAATGGTGGTGCTATAAATATCGGAACTAATGATTTGTTATTTAATGGTAAAATAACAGTTGGTGCTAATGGTGCAACATTTAATGTTGACGCAAATAGAGCTTATGTTGCTAAAGGTACTGGTGCTGCTGTTGGTGGTGGTGCTGCTTTTGAAGTTGCGTCTGCTGGTAATAAAGTCACAATTAATGCTACAGGAACAGCAACTGATTTCCCAAAAAATCACCAACTGAAAAATCTTTTCGTTAACGGTGCTGGAGCCCCTATAGCTATTACTGGTGCTGCTCGTGCTAACGTTAACCTTACAGCTGAAGGTGTATCATCTGCACAAAATGCTTTGTTCGGAGCACATTATGTGGATGCTGCTTTAGTCGCTGCTGTTGCTGGTACTCCTGATAAGGACGCTCTAGATAAGATAACAGCTGTTAATAAGACTGCTCCAGTAGCAGGTCAGATTTATTATGTGGTTGATGTCAACAAAGACAAATTATTTGATTCTACAGTTTCTAACGTAGGTCCTGCTGCTTCTGAGCTTGCTCAGGCATTTGTTGATCAGATAGATACGATTTCAGGTGATGCTGCTAAATTCCTTGCTGGTCTTAATGGCGCAACAGTTGCAGAGCGTACAGCTGCTTTACAAAAAGTTTCTGATTTGTCAACTGCAACTAATGTAGTAGGTCAGGTTGCTCATGAAGCTATTAGCTCAGTGTTAAATGCATCTCAGAATCGTGTTATCGATCTTAGTAGCCTAACATTCGGTGGTAATGATGTTGCTGGTGTGGCTGCTGGTGATGTTGCATCTTCTGAGAAGTTCGGTGTATGGGCTAACGTAATGGGTGGTCAATCTACACAAAAACTTCGTAAGAATGTTGCTGGTTATCAATCCAAAACACTTGCTGCAATGGTTGGTGCTGACACAATGCTAAGCGACAAGGCTCTTGTTGGTATGCTTGTTGGTAATGCTAGTGGTAACGTGAAGCATAAGGATGCTAAAACTGGTGATAAGACAAAATCATCAAGCTGGTTATTCGGTGTTTATGGTAGCTATGACATTGGTCAAACAGACTTCTTCCTACAAGGTAACTTCACAGTTGCTCAAACAGCTGTAAAGTCTAAAGAAGGTCGTGATCATTTTGCTAATGGTGTTAAAACAGCCCAAACAGCTTCATCCAAATATGATGTGCTTGGTTATGGCGCTCAAGTACTTGCTGGTTATAAGCATAGCTTCAGCAATTCTTACGTGATTCCAACAGCTGGTCTTGGCTTTAGCTACTTAGGTGATGTTTCATACACCACTACTGGTGCAACAAACCAAAATACTAAAGTTACAACAAAATCAACAAGTGTTCTATCTGCTCTTGCTGGTGTAAAATTTGGTACAATGGTTGATATGGATGGTACAACATTAATGCCAGAAGTTCACATGAATGGTAGCTATGCTCTGAACTCACCTTCAGCAAAAGGTAGCTTCGCATTAAATGGACTTAATGGACCAATCCAATACAAAGGACCAAAAGCTGCTAAATTTGGCTATAACTTTGGTACTTCTGTAATGGCTCAATCTGATGAGATCGAATATGGTATCGGGTATGATGCAGATATTTCTGATAAATACTTGGCTCACCAAGGTTCTCTGAAATTCAAAGTGAAGTTCTAATAGAACGCACTTTGTGCAAAATAAAAACCCACTCCTTAACTGGGGTGGGTTTTTTTGTTTTCTAGGTCTTCATTCGTTCTCTCTTGTCATTCCCGCACTCCCTTTTGTCATTCCCGCGGAGGCGGGAATCTAGAAAATGTTTAAATCCTGGATCCCCGTCTTCACGGGGATGACAGAGGAGGAGCGGGGGTGACATTGGAGGAATGGGGGGCGTTGGAGGAACTGGATCCTAAAGGCCGACTAAACCAACTTCAGCCAGTTTTCCGTCAGTTCTTCAATTTTTTGTGTATTTTCAGCAAGTTCATTGCTTAAAGATGTGAATTTATCAGGGGATTTTTTAAAGATATCAGGGTCAGATAAAATTTCTTCTATTTCTTTATTACGCTTTTCTAGAGCATCTATTTGGTCAGGAAGAATTTCTAACAATCTTTGGTCTTTATAAGACATTCGAGTTGTAACTCTTGGGGTTATTTCGCTTTTAGGCTTATTCTTGGTATTGGCGGGTTTAGGTGATGGTTTATATGCATTTTCTTTTGTCCAATCATCATATCCTCCGACAATATCATATATCTTCCCTTCGCCCTTAAAAATAAGAGTTCTGGTTACTATTCTTTCTAGAAAGTCCCTATCATGACTTACTATTATCGCTGTTCCTTTATAATCACTTAGGATTTCAATTAGGATCTCTAGGCTGTCCATATCAAGATCATTGGTCGGTTCGTCTAGAACTAGCAAATTACCTGGTGCGATAAGGGTTTTTGCTAAAAGCAATCTTGCAGCTTCTCCACCAGAAAGAGTAGATGCTTTTGTGTCAAGCTCACGAGGGTCGAACATAAACTTTTTCATGTAAGATGCAACATGTAGGCTGGTTCCATCAGCAAAATGCACATGATCTCCGCCATGAGGGCATAATATTTGCTTGAGGCTATGTTCTGGATTAAGGTCAGACCTTGTTTGGTCGAAATATGATATATCTAAATTATTTCCTCGTCTTATTTTACCCTGATTCTGAGTTAGATCTCCAGTAAGAAGCTTTATAAATGTAGATTTCCCTGAGCCGTTAGGGCCTATAACGCCTATTTTCTCACCCTTTTCAACCTTAAAGGAAAAATCCTTAAGCAGAGAATCTTTTCCATAACCAAAGTCCACATGTTCCATCTGAATAATAAATGTTGTCTTCTTAACTTCTTGGAGAGCTAGGGGGTCCATCTTGCGAAGTGCTGAGGCTAGCCCCTCACGCTTTGACCTTAGCCTTTCTCGTAGGAGCTTTAACTGCGCAAGACGCCCTTGGTTTCTCTTACGACGTGCAGTTACTCCTTGCATTAGCCAAAGTTTTTCTACATCCATCTTTTGATTTAATTTCGAAAGCTCAATTTCCTCAGCTTTTAGAATATTTTCCTGCCACTCATCAAAATATTTAAATCCCTTATCCGCTTTGCGAATCACTCCTCTATCAAGCCACCACATTTTATTTGTGATATTGCCAAGGAAAGTTCTGTCGTGGCTAATACAAATAATAGCTCCAGGATAGCTTTTGATATAGTTTTCTAGCCATTCTATAAGCGCAATATCTAGGTGATTTGTTGGTTCATCTAACAGAAGAATGTCAGGTTCCTCAATTAGAGCTTTTGCAAGGCATGCTCTTCTAAATTGCCCACCAGAAAGAATATTCATTTCAAGATTGCCATCAAGATCTAGCTGCTCTAAAACCATTTCCGCTTTGTATCTTTCGGTATCGTTATTAAAATGCTCCATTACAAAGCTAAATACAGAGCCAGTGTAAGAATTTTTAATATCCTGCTGGAGATAGCCAATCTTAAGCCCAGGTTCTATATAATTTTCTCCTGAGTCAAGATTATATGCTCCGGAAATAACTTTCATAAGGCTGGACTTCCCGCAGCCATTTCTACCAATTAAGCATATTCTATCCTCACGGCTTACGTAAAGTTCCGTTTTTGATAATAGGTTTTTATCACCAAAACTAAGCGACCCATTTCTAATGTAATATACTGGTGTCATGCGTTAAATTCCCTTCTTCTAAATAATTATATATAAACTATTTGTTGTTTTATTCAATTTAATTTGAGTATTCCAAAAGGCAGGTGTAAAATTGGCATGAAAAATGCCCTTATTGTGCATTCCATAACAAGAAATAGTGATGTCGCAGACTCTCAATATAGGACTCAAACAATCCATGAACCTGACGCTTAGTTTGCGTCAGAAGTTGGGTATATTGCAGATGTCTCAGCTTGAACTAACTCAAACTTTGAACAATGAATTGGCTAAAAATCCGTTTTTAGAATTCGAAGATATTTCATATGAAGAAGAGAGTCATAATTATAATCACATGCATGTTCAATCAATTGATGATTCTTTCGATCCTATGTCTTTGGTGGAATATGAAAAATCTCCATATGAGAATATTGCCGAACAGATAGGATTTATTGTTACAGAAGGCCCAGATAGAATTATTGCAGCTTATTTGATGAATCTATTGCAAGATAGTGGCTATATAGAACTTGATATTGATGTGGCCACTTTGGAGCTAAAAACAACATCGGAGCATATATTAAGAGTACTTCGACAGCTTCAGACTCTTGAACCTTCGGGTATTTTTGCTCGCAATCTGAAGGAATGTCTTGAGATGCAGATTAAAGCTAAGGAGAAGTTCACCAAGATATTTGAAATAATATTAGATAATCTACAGATGATAGCCAGTCATGATTTTGATAAATTAGCTAAGTTATGCGCTATTACAAAAGCAGAACTTTTGGATCACATATCGTTAATTAAAAAACTCAATCCAAAACCTTGCGCAGGTCTTGGATATGAGATTATAGGCGAAAGAATAGCTGATGTGATATTAGAAGTAGATAAGTCTGGAAATATAACTGTCAGAGCTAATAAAGGCGCTTTGCCAAATGTAATGGTAAATAAAGACTATCATGCATCTATAAAGCAGCAGGTTCTTAGTGTTCAAGATAAAAGCTTTATCTCTAATGAATATCAAAATGCTACCAATATAGTGCGCTCTGTGGGGCAGAGGATAAAAACTATAGTAGAGGTCGCAGAAGCTATAGCAGAAAAACAGAAAGATTTTTTTACAAAAGGTGTTATGTATCTGAAACCTCTTACATTGGCTGAAATAGCCTTTGTCTGTGGCATGAATGAAAGTACTATAAGTAGAGCCACAAGCAATAAATATATACAAACACCTACTGGAATCTATGAAATGAAATTCTTTTTCTCTTCTTCTCTTAAAAGTAAAAATGCCAGTAGTGATATATCTAGTAGAAAGGTTAAGGAGATTATTAGGAGCCTTATAGAGGCAGAGTCATTGGGCTTTATACTCTCTGATGATGACATTGCTAGCGAGCTAGAGAAATTTAATATAAAAATTGCAAGGCGTACTGTTGCCAAATATAGAGAATCTATGAATATTCCAACTTCAAACTTAAGAAAACGTATCTCTAGAAATAGCGCTTAGTGACTTTTTTATCACGAATTTTAGTGATAATCTAACAATATTAAGGCCTTAAACATCGTAAAAATCTGTTTTGGATATTGCAAATTCTTTAGATCTAGGATAGATTCAGGTGTGCTACTTAAAACATTTTATTTGGAGAAAAATTATGTTAAAAAAACTAGCTGTTGCTTCTTTAGCAGTTGTATTGTTGTCAGGTTGCTCTGGTTCAAAAAGAATGTCCTCTGGTGTTGATCCAGCATTAGTGACAGACTTTGAGCGTAATGTTGGTGATAGAGTTTATTTTGCTTACGACAAAAGTAACTTGAGTCATGAAGCTCAGGCTACATTAAAGCGTCAAGCTGAATGGTTAAAAGCTCATCCTACAATCAACGTTGTAGTAGAAGGTCACTGTGACGATAGAGGTACAAGGGAATATAACTTAGCGCTTGGCGAAAGAAGAGCTGCTGCTGCTATGAAATTCCTAGAATCACATGGAATTAATGCTTCCAAAGTTCAAACAATATCATACGGTAAGGAAAGACCCGCTGTTCTTGGTACTGGTGAAGCAGTATGGAGCAAAAACCGTCGTGATGTAACAGTACTACAATAATATTATTGTTTATCACCCAATATGTCATCCCCGTGAAAACGGGGATACAGGGTTTAAACATTTCTTAGATTCCCGCTTTCGTCGTAGGAATGACGTGAGGGCTTCAGAATTAGTCCTAACGTATAGTTTATCAATAACATAAAAAAAACAATAATGTCTGAAGCTGAATTAGTAAAAAATACAATAGAGCATTTGGCCTCTTCAATTGTTGTTGCTTTTTCGGAAGATCCTAAATTTGGGGTAGAGTTGGTTTTTGCTACTACTTCGCGTATAGATGATCAGCATTTTGCTGAAATATTAGTAGCTTTAAAAACAAAAATCTCAGAAGAGGATCACTATAAAGAAGTTTCAAAGATTCTTACTGGTCTTAGAGAGGTAAACAAGCTTGATAAAGCTTGCGATGCTTATACAACACATGTTCTGAATCGATTTATCAAAGCAATGAACGAGCCTAAAAAAGACATATAAATATATCATCTGATCAAGATTATTAGAGTTTTTTGTATCGACTCCATAATCAGCATTTTTGACAAGGGGCTTAATTACACATTAAATCGGAAGTGCATTATATCTCCATCTTGCACTATGTAATCCTTGCCTTCAACGCGCATTTTTCCTGCTTCTTTGACCTTAGCTTCGTTTCCATATGAGATATAATCGTTATAGGATATTACTTCTGCTCTAATAAATCCTTTTTCAAAGTCGGTGTGGATTATTCCAGCTGCTGCTGGAGCTTTCGTACCAATTCTAAATGTCCAGGCGTGGGCTTCTTTGGGTCCTATAGTAAAGTAGCTCTGCATATTTAGTAATTTATAGGATGCTTTAACTATTCTGCTTAAGCCTGTTTCTTGAAGTCCTATTGTTTCAAGGAACATTTTCTTTTCTTCATCTGATTCTAAATTGGCGATTTCTGCTTCAATTTTAGAAGATATTATAACAGCGGAAGTGCCTTCTTTTTTTGCTAATTCAAAGACTGATTCTGAAAATTTATTACCATTTACTGCCTCAGATTCTAGTACATTGCATATATAAAGAAGAGGTTTAGAGGTGAGTAGTTGTAGTGTTTTAAACGCATCTGCTTCCTCTTCGGTTTTTATAAGGCTTCTAACTGGTTTGCCTTCATTCAGACATGCTCTAGCCTGTTCTAAAAGGTCTAGTTGCTCTTTTAGTGTTTTATCGCCACTTTGAATACGCTTTGCTATTGCTGGGATTCTTTTTTCTACAGATTCTAAATCAGCTAATATAAGTTCTGTATTGATTATTTCTGCATCATTAACCGGATCTACTTTATCATGCACATGAGTGATATCGGCATCTTCAAAGCATCTTAGGACGTGCAATATTGCGTCTACTTCTCTTATATGTCCAAGAAATTGATTTCCAAGCCCCTCTCCTTTGCTTGCGCCTTTTACAAGGCCTGCAATATCCACAAACTCAATATATGCAGGGATTAGCTTTGCAGAACCCGCAAGTTTGGCTAATGCTTCAAGTCTTTCATCATCTACTGGCACTATTCCGTTATTTGGTTCTATTGTGCAAAATGGGTAGTTTGCAGCAGCTGCAGCTTGGCTTTTTGTCAAAGCGTTAAACAATGTTGATTTGCCTACGTTAGGAAGGCCTACGATTCCGCATTTAAGTCCCATAAATATTACCTCAAAATTTCACGCATTCTATCACTAGAGATGTTTGAAGTAAATTTAATTTAGTTTTAAGGAGGGGGCTTTGTCTGAGAGTTGTTAATAATTATAACTTAATCTTACCCTGTGGTTGTATTAGTTGCAGAAAATAGCATTTTTTTCTTGCATTTTTATTAAAAATACTTTATAATTAAGGGCTTAATATTTAAAATATCTTCACAAATGTACTACGCTGATAAAAGCACTATAGCTACTCAATATGATTTATATTACAAAAACGGTAAGGAATCTTTATATAACAAACGTTTTGGTAATAAGAGCAAGATTACTATAAGAGAGAAGTCATTACTCAGAAAGCATTTAGAACTAGCGGTTGAAGTTGCGAATAAGGAAGATAGCAAAGATGTGAAAGTTTTAGATTTTGGGTGTGGTGATGGGAGAACTTTGCCAGCTCTTTATATTCCGGCTCTTTATATGCCAGCTTATGATTTTACAATTATAGCTTATGATATAAGCCAAGTAGGGCTAGAAGAGCTAGCCAAAAATCTTCGATCTGAAGGATTTGTAGATCATGATAATAATGGTACAAATATACAAAATGCGAAATTCATAAATAAAAATGTGACTATTCAGTTAGTATTAGGCACTCCAGAAATGGGTGCTGGCGAGTTACAAAATTTGTTGGGCATAGGGTTTCATTTAGTTCTTTGTTTATTTGGTGTGTTGTCTCATATTCCAGGTTCGGAGAACAGACTAGAAATAATTAAAATGTTCCATAAAATTTTAGTAAAAGACGCTTTA
>JBEAVG010000162.1:0-3197 GCA_041161045.1 Pseudomonadota bacterium | reverse complement strand
GAATTATAAAGTATATCTAAGACCTAATGTGAAATCCAATACACCAATTGTCTTTTTAACAGAATCTTTGCTAATTTCAGCTCCAGTTAGTGGATTAGAACTAGATGTATGTAACCCAATTTTATTAATCACTTCAAGCTTAACTCCACCTACTAGAGAGAAGTGATCGTTCATGTCATAAACCATTCCACCACCAAGCCTCCAACCAAGCCTTTCAGAGGTGAATTTTTTTATTCTACCAATTTGAGTTGTGATACTTCCACCAGCACCTAATGCGCCCATTGCTTTCTGAATGTCTGACCCAGCAGGTACCTGAGCTGCTGCAGCTGTATATGCCGGTCTATTGGCTGGCGATACTGATAATGTACCAATCATAGGAGATTGTTTCGGAGTTACGTGAGCATACCCAACTCCCACTAAGAAATATGGCCTATAAGCATTTTCTGTCTGCGCTTCATATACCAAATTTAACATTGCAGTATGAGATTGCACTTTAGTTTTACTGCTAATATTTGAGATATTCAAAGGATTGTCAGGAAGCACTGGGAGTGAAAATGTAATATCGCTCGGATAAATACCTAATTTATATGCTGGTCTGTAAGCATATGCAAATTCTAATGCAATATTTGGATAGAATCTATAACCAATTTTCGCTTCATAAACACCAGTTCCTTTCAACTTACCAATGAATTCTTTTCCAGATGCACTTTTATCTTTAAACTTATTTTTAGCCGGAAGAGAATAACCGCCCTCTATGCCAAAATATATTTTACCATCTGATGATGAAGCTATTTTTTCCTCAGCTTGAGCTGAAACTGTAGCAGCGCAAAGTAAAGCGCAAGCTAGCTTATGTAACCTTGTGATTTTCATTTATTTACCTACATTAATTGGGTTGATGCATAAAGCGAGCGGATTTTACAAGGAAGATTTTTCTTGGTCAAATTAAAACTTCTACTAATGTTAATAAAAATAATTACCTCTACTTGCAAAATGGATAGCTGGTGTATATATTAATTACATAAGTAACTATATATCGGAGATAATCATTATGGATTATACAACACAAATAAAATCAGCCAGCTCTAGCAAAACAATGGATATTGGCTTGAGAGAATACATGCTAAAGGTTTACAACTACATGGCATTAGCCTTGGGAGTGACAGGGATCGCAGCATATGCAACAATGAATATACCATTTGTTGCAAGATTAATGTTTAATTTCTCAGAATATGGACATGTTACCAATACTACAATGCTTGGTATGATAATAATGATTTCTCCTATATTCATAGCATTTTACTTTTTTTCAAACGCTATGAATGTCAGTGTTGAAAAATCACAAATTATGCTATGGGTATATTCAGCTTTAACAGGCATGTCATTATCTAGTTTAGGATTTGTTTATACCGGTGAATCCATAGCAAGAACTTTCTTCATATGCGCATCTTTATTCGGAACTATGAGCATATATGGATATACAACAAAAAGAGATCTAACAGCTATGGGTTCTTTCATGATAATGGGAGTTATAGGATTGTTGATAGCATCTTTAGTCAATATGTTCATGAATAGCCCTGGTCTTTATTTTGCAACTTCTGTTCTAGGTGTGATTATATTTACTGGGATAGTAGCTTGGAACACTCAAAGGATAAAAGACACATACTTCGCTGTAGGTGGTGGAGAATTAGGTCAAAGAATGGCTGTAGTAAGCGCTTTCTCATTATATCTAGACTTTATAAATCTATTTCTTTATCTTATTCGCTTCTTTGGAGTAAGAAGGAATGATTAGTTAGTTAAGTCAACATTCCTACATTTATATTAGAGCCATGGAGAACAGCAAATGCACAAACTAATGACTTTTATAATTGTAGGAATGATCTTATATTTTGTCTTACAAAATAAAAAAACCGAAATAAACCAACTTGAACAGCAAAGATCAGATCAAATCTCTGATTTTGCCGTTCCTTCTAGCGCAATCGATCCTAATGATGGGACAGTCGCAAGCCCCGAAATGCGTGGCAATTTTGTTGAAAAGTCACTCTCTAAAGTTCTTGTGAATATATTAAAAACACCAGAAGGTAGAGCATTTTTAGAAAAGACGATAAGACCAGCTCAGGATCCGGTTTCTGGCACTCAATATACTATAAAATCAAACAATGCTCTTGTTTTGAACGAATTATTTAAGATAAAAACTACTGTAGAAGGAAGTGGCCCTAAAGCATCCTGCGGACATTTTGTGAGAGTTAACTATAAAATTACAGATTCTCATAATCATATAATGGACTCTGGTATAAACAAATCTCTACATCTTGGCGAGATGGAAATCATTCCAGCGCTAGATTCTATAATTTCCGGAATGAAGATAGGGGAAAAACGCACTGCGGTTATACACCAAAAATACGCTTATGGAGCCCCAAATTTCAGGGGCAACAAACCTCACAAACTTGCAGAATATTACTTGGCTGACATCACTCTACTAGACATAAAGCCAGACAATTTTACTGATGATAGTGTAAAAATATTTGATGATGAAATTGCCTATGCCATACCTTGCTTGTGCGGAGATTTTATAGAATTCAATGCAAAAATCAGTGAAGTAAGTGGTAAAGTAATATTTGACTCACGTAAAGCTAACAAAAAAACATCTATGACTTTGGGCAACAGCGCATATCCTATGATTTTTTCTCATGCATTATTCAACAAAATTCCCGTGGGAACTAGAACAGTAATATGTAAGGGATCTCATTTAAGAAGCTTAGCTTCAGAAAAAATGAGCACTATTTTTCCTAAAGAGCAACCTAAATCTGATGAATTTTATTTAATAGAATTCAGTGATTTAAGCATAGCACAACATCGCTAAATAATAGATTAAGCAAGGAGATCCTAAATTGAGCATATTAGATACCGTTGATAAAGAAATTGCTAATGCAATAAACTCAGAGACTATAAGACAAAATGATTGGATAGAATTAATAGCATCCGAAAACTTTGTTAGCAAAGCTGTATTGGAAGCTCAAGGATCGATTCTTACAAATAAATATGCTGAAGGCTATCCAGGTAAACGTTATTACTCTGGATGCGAATATGTAGATATAGCAGAAACTCTTGCAATAGAACGGCTAAAGAAATTATTTGGAGCTGAATATGCAAATGTTCAGCCACATTCCGGATCCAGCGCTAATCAATCTGTGTATCTA
>JBEAVG010000071.1:0-5783 GCA_041161045.1 Pseudomonadota bacterium | reverse complement strand
TGGAGGAGTGTCTACCACAAAACTATTTTCTCTAGTATCGTTAGGGTTCCAGGAATATATCTTTTTTTCTTGCCAAATTTTCTGCCATTTAGCTTCAGTGGCTTTACAATCGTAATGTTTTGGTAATTCTTGCATGATTCTTGCTTAAGTATCTAAAGAGGTGAACATGATACATGAATATATGTTTTCTATCAAGCAAATTAACTACTCCTTACCATTATTTGCATTCATGGGATATGATATTACTTGAATGAAAAGCAGTATTTTTGCATTATCTAAGTTCTCTCACCACTTAATTTGAATGGTTACCACGATGAAGAATAAATTATGGAATATACTAGACCTAATAAGACTCAACACATTTGCAAGGCACACCGGATATATGTTGATTTTTCTACCTTGCGTCATAGGAGTTGGGCTTTATGGCACGTGGGAAAATAGCGCGGGCACAATTCTGCTTTTCCTTATAGGCAGTATAGTTATGCGCGGTGCTGGATGTATAATTAATGACATAATAGATAAAGACATAGACAAACAAGTAGAGCGCACCAAAAATAGACCTATAGCAGATGGAAGAATAAGTGTCGTTGAGGGAGTTGTTACTTTCATCCTTATGTCTCTTATAGGATTGTGTATTTTAATACAATTTTCCTCTGAAGCTATAGTTGTAGGAATAGTTGCTATGGTTCTTTTAGCAACATATCCGATAATGAAAAGGATAACTTTCTGGCCACAATTATATTTAGGATTCGCATTTAATATAGGCGTTATTATAGCAACAGTAAATTTTGAACATTCTATCTCACTCGAAGCGATAATATTATACGCTGGTTGCATTTTATGGACCCTATATTATGATACCTTATATGCATTTGCAGACATAAGTGATGATAAAAAAATAGGAGTGAAATCCTTAGCTGTATGGCTAGAAGATAGGGACTATAAAAGATGGCTAGCAGGATTTGTGATTGGCGCCAATTCTCTTGTTTTTATCGCAATGTCCATGAGTTATCATGATCTTCCAGCATCTATTTATTGCACATTACTCACAACAGCAATTATGCTACATCAAATAAAACACCTAGATATCAACAACCCAAAACAATGCATAAAATTGTTCAATTTGAATGTTTATATAGGTGTTATTTGGGCATTGATGTCTTTATTTGCTAAATAAACATGACGATAATAGATATTACTCAAGAAAGCTCTACTATATCTTTAGCAAAAGATATAGCTAAAAACTTAAAAACTGGCTCAATTTTGGCATTAGTTGGGGATTTAGGGACTGGAAAAACTTTTTTTACAAAGCATCTTATTAGAGCTCTACTGAATGAAGAAATAAACGTCGTAAGCCCAACATTTCAACTACTGCAAATATATTCAGCCAAAAATTTTGATATATATCATTATGATTTATATAGACTTCAAAACCCTAATGAAATATACGAGCTTGCGTTTGAAGATGCATTAAATGGAACCAATATAGTAATAATTGAATGGCCAGAGATTGTTCTGGATTTATTGCCCAAAGAAATATTCAAGATTAAGTTATCTATAGATCACGAAGGAAAAAGAACTGCAAAGGTTGAAGAACAATGAACAAATCCACAATACCAAAACTATCACATATATGGAGCAAAATTGCAATTACAGCCTTAGGCCTTTCTGGCCTTTATTCTATAATTCTAGTTTTTCTTAGAGCTCCATTGATAAAGGATCTTGTGCAAGATAAAGAAATATTTAAAGTCGCACTTGTAGTGCATGTAGACCTCTCTGTTTTAGTATGGTTTTTATCAGGCGCTGCAATAATCTGGATGTATAATATTTACTCTACACATTACACCGAAACCCTTACTACCAGATATAATATGGTTATCATGAGCGTGAAAATTCTTGCCCTAATTGCAATTTTAGGAATAGGAATGATGGCATTATCACCACTGACCTCTTATCATTCATCAGTTTCCATGAATAACTATATTCCTATGTTTGATAATATTCTATTCACTAGTGGAATTAGCCTATTTTCAACAAGCATCCTAATACTTGCCTTGATATCGATCTCACGCCTTCCCCGCACTCATGATCAATATGCAGGATTCATAGGAGCACTCATATTCCTTATCTCTGTTTGTTGCTTTGTGATGTCATATTGGAAAATTATGAGAGAGATTTCATATCCTTTAGATCTGCACGGATTTTATGAAATGCTTTTCTGGAGTGGTGGGCATAGTATGCAATTTTTATACCTGCATATTATGTACTTTGCTTGGATCTTTGCATTAGATACAAAACATAAATTTCCAGCTATTCAACTAATCACTATGTGGACAAATTTAGTAGTTGTGATTCCACTAATCCCTATGCACTTTATGTATAACATTGATAGCCCCGAATTTATTAGATTTTTTACAATACACATGAAATATGCAGGCGCTGTATCTTCTTTATTCATGATAGGGTCAATATTTGTAGAAACTTTTTATGCCGAAAGAAATTCAAAATGGCTTCTTGGCATAGCTCTTTCTGTTTTATTATTCATATCAGGAGGACTTATCGGTCTTATAATTTCAGAAATAAATGTCACAATACCAGCACATTACCACGGTTCAGTAGTAAGTGTTACGATAGCAATGATGGTGATGATTTATCATATGATGAATTTTGAAGCCCAAGAAGTAAAAATCGCCAACACTCAACTCCTTACATACACGATAGGCCAAGCTTTGCATATAGCAGGACTAGCTCTTTCGGGCGGATATGGGGTCTTACGCAAAAACCCTGAAATGATGTTATCCATACAAGCAAAAATTACTATGGGAATCATGGGCCTAGGAGGTCTTATCGCTATAATTGGCGGACTAATGTTTGTAATGCTTATAGTTCGAAAGATGTATTTTAGTTATGCGAAATAGACCTATTGTGTGAATAGGAGTCCTTATCTTTAATAAAAACAACGAAATTCTTCTAGGAGAGCGTATTGCATCCCATGGAATAAACTCATGGGGCCCTCCTGGCGGTCATTTAGAATTTGGTGAGAGCTCTGAAGAGTGTGCTATTCGCGAAGTAAAAGAAGAAACAGATTTAGATATAACTGATCCTGTATCTTTTGCTATCACGAATGATATCTTCGAAGATGATAATAAGCATTATATCTCAATTTTTATGCGCTGTAACTTTCCTAGAAATGCTACTATAACCAACCTCGAACCCAATAAAATCTCTGAATGGAAATGGTTTAATTGGAATAGTCTACATGATAGACTTTTCTTACCGTTAAAAAATTTGAAAGAAAACCTAAAAAAATAACTTGCTACTTGGATATTTTTGAAGTATATTCCTAAAATATCCAACTTTTGCGGAGTATATTCCTAAAATATCTAAAATAAGGTTAGGTGAAATGTTTATTCAGAGATATTTAAAATGCGATCTGCCACAGGGACAATCTTGCTTCTTTTGGGGAGCGCGCAAATCTGGAAAGTCAACATATCTAAAGCAACAATTTCCTGAAAGTTTTTATATTGATTTGCTTCAAGCAGATACTTATCGAAAATACTCTGATGCCCCTCAAAGATTACGTGAAGAAATAAATTCTCACAATACTTATACAACTATTATTATCGATGAGGTACAAAAAATCCCAGCATTGCTTGATGAAGTGCATCATATGATTGAAACTAATAAAAACTTAAAATTCATCTTATGCGGCTCAAGCGCTAGAAGATTAAAATTTACTGGAGCAAATTTGCTAGGCGGAAGAGCTTGGAGATACGTTTTTATGCCGTTTTGTTACGCAGAACTCAAAACTTTAGATTGGAACAGAATTTTTAATCATGGACTCATTCCAAATCATTACTTAGCCTCTAGTAACATAGGTAAATTTCTATCCTCCTATTTACTTGACTATATTTTACCAGAAGTACAGTTTGAAGCTAATTTACGGAAACGTGATGCTTTTACAAGATTTTTGTATGTACTCGGTTTATCACATGGAGAAATGATCAATTGCTCCAATATAGCTAGAGAATGCGGGGTAGATAGTAAAACTGTTAGAACATATTTTGAAATACTAGAAGATATGTACTTGGGTTACCATATATCCCCATATAAATCTCGCTCGAAAAGACAAATAATTACTGAGACTCCAAAGTTTTATTTATTCGATACCGGAATTGCAAATTATTTACGTCAATTTGAGTATAAAGAAATGTCTGGTACACTTGCTGGCAAGGCTTTTGAGCACTATATAATCCTAGAGCTAATCGCATATAAAAATTTAAATGAAAAGAGAGAGCAAATCTTTTATTGGAGGACTAAGAGCGGTTATGAAGTAGATGCCATAATAGGAAATAATGCCTTTGAAATTAAAATTTCTTCCTCGATAGAAAGATCTGATTTAAAGGGTTTAATAGAGTTTGCCAAAGATAATAATGAGTTTAAATTGCACGTAATCAGTATGGAAAAAACTCTAAGGATAACCAATATTGAAAATACGCAAATAATTATATGGCCTGTACAAATGTTTTTGGAAGCTTTATGGAAAAATGAGATTTGGTAATATAACCAAAATCCTAGACATATGCGAATCTTTTATAGATAATCTCTCCACATGCATTCGTAGCTCAGCTGGATAGAGCGTTACCCCCCGGAGACAAAAAGGTCGTTGGTTCGAATCCAATCGAATGCAGCATCATACAACCACTATATTCACAATCTTCCTAGGAACTACAATAATATTCTTCACATTCTTACCTTCAAGATGTTTTTGTACTGATTCTAGTTTTAGGACTTCTTCTTTGATTAATTCAGGAGTAGCATCATTCTTAAAATCATGAGTTGCCCGTAATTTCCCATTAACCTGGATAGCAAGAGTTACTGTATCTTCTACCACATACTGAGGATTATACTTTGGCCATGATGTATGATACAACATTTTATCATTTTCCTTACTCCATATCTCCTCAGTAATATGTGGAATGAATGGATTCAGAAGCTGAATTAAAATTCCAAAACCATATTTTACAAGAGGCTTATCATCGCTTTCAGCTAGCGCATTATAAAGCTCACGACATCTCGCAATTGCTTTATTAAGAGCAAAAGTTTCTATATCTTCAGTAACATTTTTGATCGTATCATGAATAATTTTAAGGAGCTTTGATCCTTTATAATTTTCTGGATCAATTAAGTTAACTTGATCCAAAGATTCGGCCATTGCGCTAAGCCTACCTATAAACTTATGACAACCTTCAAGACCAGCACTAGACCACTCAAGCTCTTTCTCTGGTGGACTATCAGACATAGCCACAAAACGCAAAGTATCAGCCCCATACTCCTTCAGCATCAACTCAACATCCACAACGTTAAGCTTAGATTTACTCATTTTTTCTACTTTACCAGGAAATACTTTTTTCCCAGTTGTTTTATGACGCAAATCATTTCCTTGTTTTTCTATATCGTCTGGATATACCCAATTTCCGTCTTCATCTTTATAAGTCATATGCAGAACCATACCTTGTGTAAGAAGAGCTTTAAAGGGCTCCCTTACATCAACATGACCGGTATCGTTCATAGCCTTAGTAAAAAAACGAGCATAAAGTAGGTGCAATATAGCATGCTCAACCCCACCTATATACTGATCTACAGGCATCCAATATTTACATGCCTCCTTATCTGTCATTTCTTTAGCATTATTATTTGCGAAACGAGCAAAGTACCAAGATGACTCGAAAAATGTGTCAAAAGTATCAGTTTCACGGATTGCCTTTCCAGAGCATTTTGGG
>JBEAVG010000156.1:0-2836 GCA_041161045.1 Pseudomonadota bacterium | reverse complement strand
CATATTCTTAAAAAATATGGCGCAAAAACTTTTGATGGATTTGAAGATATAGCACTCATGAGATATGTCCTTACTGCAGGACTAGCGCAGCCTTCATTTGATGAGTTTTTAGAACAGACTCAAATAAGTGGTTTTCAAAAAGAATATACAAAATATTTATCAGAGCTCTCAAAACAGCAAGCTTTTTCTCTATATTATGACATAGAGTTACCGGTCACTAAAGTTCTTTATAAAATGGAATGCACAGGCGTTAAAATAGACCAATCTATGCTCGCTTCTATGTCTGCAAAATTTGATGAAGAAATCAAAATCCTGGAACAGCAAATTTTTAAATGCGCAGGCACTGATTTTAATGTTGCATCACCTAAACAGCTAGGCGAAATCTTATTCGAAAAAATGAAACTCCCAAGCAGCAAAACCTCTGCAAAAACCAAGGTCTATTCAACAAGCGCAGAAGTTCTAGAGCAACTCAGCGAAGCGGGTTTTGAAATAGCTGATCTACTACTAAGATGGAGAGAAATAACTAAGTTAAAAAACACCTATACAGATAGCTTGCCTAAGAAAATAAATCCCGTCACATCGAGAGTACATACACATTTTGTACAAAATCTTACCACAACAGGAAGGCTCAGTTCGCAAGATCCAAACCTCCAGAATATTCCTATACGCTCAAAAGAAGGAGCTATGATACGTGAGGCTTTTGTGGCTCCTGAAGGATCTATGATTATCTCTGCTGACTATTCACAAATTGAACTAAGACTTCTTGCCGATGTTGCAAATGTTCTTCCATTAAAAAGGGCATTTTTAAATGGAGAAGATATACACGCAGCAACTGCAGCTCAAGTTTTTGGAATGGACAAAGCAGAAGTCACTTCAGAACTCAGAAGAAAAGCAAAAGCTGTAAATTTTGGAATTATTTACGGTATTAGCTCTTTCGGACTTGCAAAACAATTACAAATAACAAGAAAAGAAGCTGCAGAAATTCAAGAACGTTATTTTAAAGAATATCCCGGTATAAAAAAATATATGGACGATACCAAGGAATTTGTTAAAACTCATGGATATGTTCAAAATATGTTTGGTAGAAAATGCCACCTACCACTAATTCATGATAAAAATTTTGCAAGTCGAAGCTTCGCTGAAAGGGCTGCAATAAACGCCCCACTACAGGGTGGAAATGCAGATATAATAAAGCTCGCAATGATAGAGATACACAAGCAGTTTTGTGATAACAAAATGAATACTAAAATAATATTACAGGTTCATGATGAACTAGTATTTGAAGCACCAAATGAAGAATTGGAGAAAGCTAAAACCATAATTCGTAATGCTATGGAGTCAGTAGTTAATCTATCCATACCTCTGACAGTAGATATCACATCGGGAAAAAACTGGGGGAAGTAATTACCACAGACTAGAATTAATTAGTAATATATTTAAGATTTTTCTATCAAAAATCTACGATAAGCTTATCATTTCTATATGTGATTATAAAATAAAATACTGAAAACAAATGACTGACGATATTCCTCCACCTCTTCCTCCTAAAACAGGGCAGGAAACTCCTCCACCTCGTCCACCTAAACCAGCGCAGGAAGCCCCTCCTCCACCCCTTCCTCCTAAAACAGGGCAGGAAACTCCTCCACCTCGTCCACCTAAACCAGAAAAATATAACCCTTTTGGCGAGCCTAAACCTCAAAACCAGACTAATTCAACAGCTACAACATCTTATTTGTTGCAAGAAGCTGCACCTCCTGCTGTTAATAGAGAATCTAAACCACAAGAAGTTATATCTGACGCGCTTGCAGGAACGCCTACTAAAATGCCTGCTGTTGACCCAGAACCGAAATATGAAATACCTAGTCCTCAAACGCCTCAACCCGAATTATACGGAGTTCCTAAGGATATACAAAAAGCTGATAAACAAGTTGACAATTCCAATCCAAACTCCATTTATGAAACATTACCTGGTGTTACGCAGACAGATAGAAACCCTACTAGTCCTCAAACGCCCGAATACTCAGTTCCTAATAAACCCGAACCACCAGAAGTAAACAGAACCAACAAGCCCGCACCACCAGAAGACATAGAAACCAAGCCTCAACTACTAGTGACTCTAACTCAAAACAACCCCACTGCTACATTGAGAAGCCAACATAACACTAACCCACAGCCAACACCAGGCCAACAAAACACCTCAACACAAACCAGAGGGCAATAGAATTTAAACTATCTTTGTATCTCGGAAGCATTACTCCTTGAGTTGTTTAATCGTGATACAAAAGATCCCTTATCCCTTGTGGTAATTTCTTGGATTTTTGAAATAGCTTGCTTGTGATATTTAGCAGCCCCTTGATGATTTCCAACAAAAAAGTGATCTGAAGCTTTGGATAAATTTTCGATTATATCTTTAATTTTACCAAAAGCGGGATTGCTCTTTGCTACATCATCAGCCCAAATACGCATATTATCAAACTGTTCATTAAGAAATGCGTGCTTTCCCTCACCTTGAATTTTACTATATTCGTGGCTTATAGCGCTTACTTTTGACTGAAGCTCACTAAATATTTTTTTCTCAAATTCGTCTAAAATACCTGACATAAAAATCTCCAAATTATTAAAAACAGAAGCTAAAAACGTAAAAGTTTGATCCTAATGCATCTTTGCCAAATCACCAACAAGACTGATCATGCTATCTAACATTCCATCATGAGTGCCAACATGAGTTCCATCATGAATTCCGATATTATCATGACTATCTGAAGCAAGGCTATGAATTGCCCCGTCATAAGTATTAGATTCTACCACTAAAGGATGGTAGTTTGGATGAGCTTTA
>JBEAVG010000140.1:0-13781 GCA_041161045.1 Pseudomonadota bacterium | reverse complement strand
AAATGGGTTGCTACAACCTATAGTTGTTGTTAAACATGGGGATAAGTATGCTATCATAGCTGGCGAGAGAAGGTGGCGGGCATCTAAAATCGCAGGAATTGCAAATATCCCAGTTATCTTGAAGGATATAAAATCTCATGAGATGCTAGAATATGCTTTGATAGAGAATATTCAGAGAGAAAATTTAAATATAATTGAGGAAGCAGAAGGATATTTAAGGTTAATGGGAGAGTTCGGTTACACTCAGGAGGAGTTATCTTCTGTTGTTAACAAAAGTCGTAGTCATGTTGCTAATATATTAAGGTTAAATAGCCTGCCATCTTATGTGAAGCAAAAAATCATAAATGGCGAAATTTCTATGGGTCATGGTAGGGCGCTAGTTGGAAGAGAAAATGCCGAAGAAATAGTTAATTTAATAGTTGATAAAGGGCTTAATGTAAGGCAAACAGAAGAATTAGTAAGGAATTGGAATGCGAGAAATTCTTCGGGTGGTGGCGGAAAAATTAAAGACTCTGACTTATCAAGTATTATATTGGGTCTTTCTCAAAAATTAGGAGTGAAGGTTAGGATAGAAGAAAATGGCAAAGGCGGAAGGGTTGCATTGTATTATGACAGCTTAGAGGATTTGGATAGGTTACTTGAACGATTAATGGAATATTAAAATGGAAATATTTATTGATAGCGCTGATTTGGAAGAGATCAAAGAGGCTTGGGAGCTTGGTATAGTAGATGGTGTAACCACAAACCCTACATTGATAGCTAAGTCGAGTACTAATATAGAAAAAACAATAGAGGAGATAGTAAAAATTGTTTCTGGGCCTATTAGTGTAGAAGTTGCTGATATTGAATTTAGTGGAATGATAAAAGAAGGAGAAAAAATTCTCTCTATTGCTCCTAATGTAGTTCTAAAATTACCAATTACTTGGTCTGGGATAAGGGCTTGCAAATATTTTAATGATATGGGGCGTGATGTTAATATGACGCTATGTTTTTCAGTTGCTCAGGCTATCTTAGCTGCAAAGGCTGGAGCGACGTTTGTTTCGCCTTTTATAGGTAGGGTTGATGATATGGGGCATGATGGTTGTTCTCTTATCGCCGATATACGTACTGCATTTGATAATTATCCTACGTACAAGGCAAGATTGCTTGCATCTTCTATAAGGAATGTTAGTCATTTTTTGCAATCAACTTTATTAGGAGCTGATTCCTTCACTATGCCATTGAATATTATAAAGCAGTTAATCGCTCATCCATTAACTGATAATGGAATTGAAAAATTTGTGCAGGATTGGCGTAAATCGGGGCTTGAGATATAATTATGTATAACTATACCAAAGTAATTGATGGCTATATTAATAAGATTAGGGAAGAGGGGCGGTATAGATCTTTTGTTCCGGTTCTTAGGAATGTCAGTAATTTTCCATATGCTGTTGATGAGCATGGTCGGAAAATCACATTATGGTGTATTAATGATTATTTAGGAATGAGTGCCCATCATCTAGTATGTCAGGCTACTGTTGATGCGATAAAGCAGTGTGGTGTAGGCTCTGGTGGAACTAGAAATATAGGTGGAAATAATCGATTTTTACTAGAATTAGAGCAAAGTCTTGCAGATTTACACTCGAAAGATGCCTCATTAGTTTTTACATCTGGATATGTGGCAAACGATGCGGCGTTAACAGCTATCGCTCAAATAATCCCTGGTGTTATCTTTATTTCTGATGAAATGAATCATGCTTCTATAATAGCAGGGATGAGAAATTCACGAGCCGAAAAAATAATCTACGAGCATAATAATTTAGAATCATTGGAGCGGATTTTAAAAACTCTGCCTTTTAACGCTCCAAAGATGATAGTTTTTGAGTCTGTTTATTCAATGGATGGTACAATAGCGCCTATTTTAGGAATCGTTGAGTTGGCTAAGAAGTATGGGGCGCTAACTTATATAGATGAAGTGCATAGTGTTGGGATGTATGGACCCAGAGGCGCTGGTGTGGCTGAAATGTATGGCGTGTCATCTGGGGTAGATATAATACAGGGCACGCTTGCTAAAGCTTATGGTGTGATAGGTGGATATATCGCTGCCGATAAATCCATTATAGATGCGATTAGACTTACTGCTTCTGGCTTCATTTTTACTACATCCTTACCTCCGGCTATAGCGGCTGCTGCGAAAACAAGCGTTGAGTACTTAAAGACATCGCATAAAGAGCGTATAATGCATGTTGATAGAGTAAAAAAACTAAAAAAAGAACTTTCTGCTGTAGGGATTAATTATATTCAAAATGATAGTCATATAATACCAATAATAATTGGAGATCCATATCTTACAAAGGAAATTTCTAAAAAATTGTTTGAAGAGCATGCTATATATTTACAGCATATAAATTATCCGACTGTTTCACGTGGAACGGAGAGGTTGAGAATTACCATTACTCCATATCACTCAGACGAAATGATAGAAAAATTGATCAGTGCTTTAACAAGAGTACTATCAGTACTTGGTGTAAAAACTCAAGAGGTCGCTTGATGTTCGTGTACCCAGAAATAGATCCAGTTGCGATTCAATTAGGGCCAATTTCGGTATATTGGTACGGATTGTCTTATGCAGTAGGGATAATTATAGGATTATGGTATGCAAAAAGATTGATAAATAAACATAACCTACAGTTAACTGAGCGTGATTTAGACAATTTTTCTGTGTCTGTTATTTTAGGTATGATTTTTGGAGGGCGTTTGGGATATGTTCTACTATATGACTTTCAGAAATACTTGAGTAACCCTCAGGATATTTTAGCAATTAGAGATGGTGGAATGTCTTTTCACGGTGCTGTAATAGGAATTGCTATAAGCACTTTGATATTCTCATGGCGAAACAAAATACGGTTACTTCTCTTGACGGATTTAGTCACGATTGTTGCTCCCATAGGGATATTTTTGGGGAGAATAGCAAATTTTATTAATTGTGAACTTTATGGCCGACAAACGGATTTCTGGACCGGGGTTCTTTTTCCATTTGATAGTGTTCCAAGACATCCTAGTCAATTATATGAGGCTTTCTTAGAAGGGGTTGTGCTTTTCTTTATAATGGTCTTATCTTCAAAGAAAGTACACTCTGAAGGTTTTTCTACTGGAGTGTTTTTAGTTTTTTATAGTTTATTCAGAATCTTTTGTGAGCTTTTTAGAGAGCCAGATGCGCAAATAGGTTTTATTATTGCGAATGTTTCTATGGGTCAGTTATTATCTATCCCACTTCTATTAATTGGTTTGATGCTTATTATAATGAATAAAAATGTTAATAGAATCAAAAATTAGATCTTCAATAGAAAAGAAAGGGTTTGTTACATTTGATGAAGCAATAGCAGTAGCAATGTATGCCAGTGAAGATTCATATTATCGAAAAAATAAAGCTATAGGTCCTAAAGAAGATTTTTTAACGGCTCCAGAAGTGTCTCAGTTGTTTGGAGAAATGATAGGAGTATGGATAGCCGAGTCTTGGGAAAAAATGGGGGGTCCAGAGATTCTCAACATTATAGAGTTTGGATCGGGTTTAGGAACTCTTCTAAGGGATGCGTTGAGGGTATTATCAAAACAAGATAAGATATATAAAGCTATAAGAATTTGGATTATTGATGTCAATCCAAAACTCATACAAGAGCAGAAAAACTCTCTAAAAAACTTTCCGGGGCCTATTAAATGGATTCTATCAATAGATCAAGTGCCTTCAGGTCCTTCTATAATTCTAGCTAATGAATTCTTCGATGCTTTACCTGTAAAACAATATTTTAAAGACAAGAAAGAATGGAAAGAGAAAGTTCTAATAATCGACCCAAACACAGGTTATATAACTTTTGATACGCGTCCTATTAAAAAAGCTATGTCTGAATACTTAACATTAGAACACATAGAAGCGGGTGATGGTGCGGTTTTTGAAGAATCTCCAGAGTCAATAAAAGTTATGCAGTCAATTTGTAGACATATAAGAGATAATATTGCTAGTGCATTGATCATCGATTATGGTTATGAAATAAATCCACGTTTTAGAAAAGAATATCAATATACTTCAACAACACAAGCTGTTAAGGGGCATAAATACGTACCTTTGTTAGAAGGAATTAGGGGTGCAGATATCTCTTCTCATGTCGATTTTTGGGCATTAAAAAAAGTAGCATATTCTTATTCTGTAAATGTATGTCCTACTTTGTCTCAGAGAAAATTTTTAAGTTCGTGTGGTATTGGTATAAGGCTTAATTCCTTGATAAATAAAAACCCTAAAGATTTTGACTTATTAATGAAGCAATATGATAGACTGACTGCTATTGATCAAATGGGAGAGTTGTTTAAAGTTATTTGTATTACATCAGATCCAGAAATAGTGACAGGGGCTTTCTACAGTTAATTTGACATAACTATTAGAATACTAGTACCATTAGGATATTTTAAGAGTGGCACATGAATCAGAAAATTTTTTCGATAAAACACACAGAATCTAAAAACATAATAGATCAAATAGAACAACCTATACCAGAACTAAAGAATGGTGAAGTTTTAGTGAGACATACTGCATTGGGTGTGAATTTTATAGATTATGAAAGATTAAGAAGTGCTAAATTCACCCAGGAAAAAAGGTCCTTAAACTTAGGCATAGAGGCAGTTGGTGTTGTTACTAAATGTTTTGGAGATGTGAAAAATATTTCTGTAGGGCAAAGAGTAGGATATATATTAATGAATGGAGGAGCTTATTCTGATCACTCTGTTGTAAAATCCTCAAATCTTTTTTTAATACCAAATCACATTTCGGATGAAGCCGCTGCTCTCAATCTAGTTAAGGGGATGACCGCTCATTTTTTAATGCGTAGAACTTTCTTTCTTAGAAAGGACATGACCATCCTTTTACACGGAGCTTCCAGTAATGTAGGAAAGCTTATGCTTAGATTAGCTAAAGAGTATGGAGTTAATGTTATAGCTACAGTTGGTCATGATAATAAAAAAGATCAAATTCTAGAGTTAAATGCTAAAGCTGCTTTGAATTATAACACTGAAGATTTTATTGATGCGGTAAAAAATATTACAAAAGGATCAGGTGTGCATGTGGTTTATGATTTCATAGGAGGAGATTTTTTAAAAAGCTCTCTAGAGTGCTTGATGCCATTTGGCCTTGCGGTAAGCGTTGGTAGTTCTTCTGCTAGGCCTTCGCCGATAGACCCACTTCTTCTTAGTCCAAGGTCTTTATTTCTAACAGCTCCTAGATTTCATTCTTATAAGCAAGATAGGACTGAGTTGGCTATGAGTATAGAGGAGGTTTTTGCTCTTATTGCGAAGGGGATTTATCCATCTAAAGCTGATAAAATATACACGTTCGATCAAATTCCTGAAGCTTTGGAGGATATAGCCAATAGGGCGGGAACTAGTAAGGTTATATTGCTATAAAATGTACATTTTTTACATAATTATTGCGATTATTCTATCCGGATGTTCTACTAGTTTAGGGCCTGGCGACAAGTATATGAAGAATATATCTCAGAAAATAGAAACTGATTACGGGATAAAACATGGAGAATTAATAGCAAAATACGATCTTTTACCTAGCCATAGAGCAAAGAATCTATGTCTATTTGCTCAAGATTTCGGTGATGTTGTTAGTACAGAGTCACGTAGTATATCATTTTTGGAGAGGATAAGATCGAACCCTTCGAATTTAGAATATGTTTCTTCATATGCTGAAAACAAGGCTGAATCAATATATAAAAGACTTCACCACATTAATACGAAGTTTAAGTTCTTTAAAGAAGGAGAGCTTGCTAAATTTAGAATTATAAAGAGAAATAATCGATCAGTATTTGATATTATTAGCTCTAATCTTAATCAAGAAAGATATAAAGTATTGAATAATCTATTGAGTGCAGATAGCAAAATTAAGCAAATACCAGTTTTTTTGCCGCAAACTTATAACAAAATTACTAGTAATTTCGGCTATAGAAATCATCCGCTAACTGGAAAAAAAATAATGCATCAAGGAACGGATTTTGCTTCTAAGAAGCATTCTATGATATATGCATCTGCAGATGGGAAAGTTGTCGATATAGCTCACTCTAAGTCATATGGGACATTTATCATTATAGATCATCAATATAGTTTTAAGACGAGGTATGCTCATTTAAGCAAGCTGCATACTAGAATCGGTGATACTATTTTTCAAGGCCAGCTTATAGCAAGACAAGGAAAGACTGGGTTAGCTACTAGTGATCACTTGCATTTCGAGATACTGCATCAGAATATTCCTATAGATCCTATGATTTTTGTTGGTAGTGAGTACTATTGTCGGAATCATTCACTTTAGAGGAGAAATGTCTCCATATTGTAAAAGATATCCAATTTGTGATCATGATCACTATAAAAGAAAATATCACATCGCTGAAAAAATGACCACCTTGCGCTATGCGTCCTAACCCTATTATTAAGCCAATAACAGTACCAAAGATTAACCCTAATGTCTTTATAGGAGAAGGTAAAATCCATGCTAGTGATGTGAAATAAAATCCCATAGCAGCATGACCAGAGCTAAAAGAACAATTGGTCTTACATTCTTGAGAGCGGTATATAGCAGGAGAAAAGTTTTTTTCTCCTCCGAAGAGAGTTATTTGATTAGGGCGAGCTCGGCCCCAATTCTCTTTTAATACTCCGTTTACTATAAGGCCTGGGCCAAGAATTAGAGATAGTAATAAAAATATAAGAGGAGATTTTATGAGATGGGATTTATAAGTTAGTTCTACATATTTCTTTAGAACCCCCAATGTCAAAAATGCTCCTGTTGCTAAGCTCACAATAGGTACGGCTTTAAAGATAGTTGTCGCTATTATGGAGTGCGCATGCATGAATCCTTTTTCTGCATCGTAGAAATGCATACTGATAGCGATATCATATTCTGGAAATAAAACCAAAATGATGAATATAAAAATAGTTGTAAAAAAAGAGTATTCACGAAGACGCATTATGATCCAAATTAGTATTTATGTGAGATTGTATTTCAAATAAATAAAAAATTCTATAGAATAACAAATTATTTTGCCCATTAAATTAGGACTAATCAGGATGAATAAAGCAATAACAGCAGCAGCTCTCGAGTATCACAAAGGAGATGGAAGACCAGGAAAAATAGGTATAATGGCTACAAAGCCTCTTATATCACAAAGAGATCTGTCTCTAGCTTATTCTCCAGGAGTAGCTGCTCCATGTGAGGAAATTCATAAAAACAGAGAAAGTATTTATGATTATACTTCAAAAGGCAATATGGTAGCTGTGATTTCAAACGGAACAGCTGTGCTAGGTCTTGGTAATTTAGGTGCAGGAGCTTCGAAGCCTGTAATGGAAGGTAAGGCAGTTCTTTTCAAGAGATTTGCAGATATAGATGCTATAGATGTTGAAGTTGATACGGAAAATCCTGAGGAATTTATAAATGTAGTAAAGAACATCGCTGAAACATGGGGTGGAGTAAATCTTGAAGATATAAAAGCTCCTGAATGTTTCGTTATAGAAAGAGAATTAAAACGCGTTGTTGAGGTTCCTGTATTCCACGATGATCAACATGGGACAGCTATAATTACAGCGGCTGGGCTTATTAATGCAGCCCATATAACAAATCGTGAGTTTGAGAATTTAAAAATAGTTGTAAATGGCGCTGGTGCTGCAGCTATAGCATGTATAAGTCTTCTAAAACATATGGGAGTGCCTCATAACAATATCATTCTGTGTGATACTAAGGGAGTGATATATGAAGGTCGAAAAGAGGGTATGAATGAATGGAAACAAGATCATGCTATTAATACTAAGGTTCGTACTTTAGAAGAGGCTTTGATTGGAGCTGATGTGTTTTTAGGTCTATCTGTTAAGGATGCAGTTAATAAAAGCATGATACAGAAAATGGCAAAGAATCCTATAATCTTTGCAATGGCTAATCCAGATCCAGAAATCTTACCATCAGATGTTCTTGAAGTACATCCAGATGCAATAATTGCTACAGGTAGATCTGATTACAACAATCAAATAAATAACGTAATGGGCTTTCCTTATATTTTTAGAGGAGCCTTAGACGTTAGAGCATCTGAAATAAATCAAGAAATGAAAGTAGCTGCCGCTCATGCTCTTGCAAAACTTGCAAGACATCCTGTTCCAGAAGAGGTTTGGAGTGCATATGGTGGAAAGAAAATGAGATATGGGCCTGAATATATAATACCAGTTCCATTTGATCCAAGGCTTATAAAGACAATACCAGTTGCTGTAGCTAAAGCAGCTATGGATAGTAATGTAGCTCGTAAGAAGATAGATTTAGAAAAATACGCTCTCCAGTTAGAAGGACGATTAAATCCAGCATCAAATTATCTCAATCTTTTATTCGCAAAAGCTAAAAGATTTCCTAAAAAAATAGTTTTGGCAGAAGGAGAAGAAGAGGAAACTATAAAAGCTGCAATGCTTCTTAGAGATAATAAATGCGCTATTCCTCTTCTTGTAGGAAGAGAGCAAAAAATAAAGAATCAAGTTGAATTTATGGGGCCTGATTATAATTTAGATGGAATAGAGATAGTAAATGCAGCAATTAATCCTAACATAGATAAATATATAGAATATCTATACAAAAGACTTCAGCGTAATGGGTATTTGCACAGAGATTGCGCTAGAATGGTTAAAACAGATAGGAATGTATTTGCAGCATGTATGGTAGAAGCTGGAGATGCAGATGGTATGGTCACTGGGCTTACAAAAAATTATTCTATTTGTTTAGGAGATATTTTAAAAGTAATAGATCCTAAACCGCGTAGCGTAGTATTCAGCTATTCAATGCTTATAGCAAAGGAGCATAATATACTTATAGCAGATAGTAGCGTACATGAACTTCCTTCAGCTGAAGATTTAGCTAACATTGCAATTCAAGCTGCCGGGATAGTAAAGTCAATGGGGGAAGATCCGCAGGTTGCATTATTATCTTCCTCTAATTTCGGAAGTAGGTTGCTTGAGAGGAATTCGCGTATTAGAGAAGCAGTAAGTATTTTAGAGTCGCGTAATGTTGATTTCGCTTTCGAGGGGGAAATCACCCCCGAGGTTGCTCTTAATAAGAATTTACGTTCTTTATACCCTTTTTCAAGATTAAAAAACAGTGCGAATGTTCTTATAATGCCATCTCTTAATGCTGCTTCTATAGCAACACAATTACTAGAAGAACTTGCTGGAGGAGTATTTATAGGGCCTATTCTGACTGGACTTAAGTCAAATATTCAAATTGTACAAACGGGCGCAACTACAACAGAGATCTTTAACTTTGCTGCTATAGCATCTGTTGGCACATAAGACTAAATAGATTTTTTTACGTCAGACGATTTTGCGACACCTTCAGAAACGTAATGAAATCTTGGTAAGACCTTCCCATCTATTTCAACATTCTCTGTAAACATAGAAAATGGTCTTACCCAAATTCCGAACTCGCCATATAAAGCTTGATACACAACAAATGTCTCGAAATTTTCTGAATGCCTAGCAACCCCTAGAACTTGGTACATATTGCCTTTATAATGCTTATATATTCCCAATGTAATCTTAGATTCTGTCATAATAATTCTCTTAACTCTCTAAAAATAAACTAATTCCTATGCCGGCCAATATAACACCAGTGACTCTATTAATCCAATGTTCTATATGAATTATCTTGCTCCTTATAATCTCGGTAGATAGGAATATAGCAACCACAACATACCAAATAAAGCACTGAGTGAAAGTTATTATGGCATATAAAAACATAATTGAGACTGGAGTTTCTGGGGTCAAAACTACAGCGAACATACTGGTTATGAATAGCACAGCTTTTGGATTAAGTAAACATGTCATAAATCCTATAATTATAGCTCTCTTGGGCGTAATATCACCTTTTGTCTTTGAATGTCCAAATGAATGAGAAGTCGGTTTTGAAACAATTCCCTGATACCCTATATATATAAGATATGTAGCTCCTATATAAGTAAACCACCTCATTGCAAGTTCATTATTTATAAGGAATTCCCCTACTCCTATGAGGATATAAATATTGTGAGCTATGTCTCCCAGGGCTATACCTAAAGCTGTATATATTGCTATTTTTCTAGAATGAGTAAGACTATGCTTTACAATCAATGCAAAATCTGGCCCAGGGCTAACAAGAGCCGCCATGAAAATAGTAACTAGAGTTATTATAGAATTTATATGATCGCTTATTAATGTGCTCATATCTCAAGTATTAATTCCTGATGATTTTTGCACCTTTTACATTTCCTAGGATCTGAGCATTTTTATCTAAATAAATCTCACCATCACCTGATTCAAAAATAACATCATGAGCTTTGCTATACCCTTTAAGATAAAGCTTTTGAGGTCTTGCCATGACTGCTTTGATAGTTATATTTTTAGCATTAGAGTTATTAAAGGTTGCAATATTAGATTCTATAACCATATCTTTGAATCTACTGTTTATTACATTAACTACGCCAGAAACACGAGTTTTTCCTTCTACAAATAAGTTTTCGCCTGTTAGGGCTCCATCTACATTGAGGTCAGTTGTAACAGAGAGGGTGTTTGCATCCATAGAACCATGAATTTTTGCAGATGTTGTAGTTATGTTCGTGCCTTTCATAGCTCCATTCACATTGAGTGAAATGCAATTCAATTTAGCTCCTCGTACTGAGCCATCGATATGGAGATTTTGGTGAACTTTTAAATCAGTAAAATTCAATGCTCCATGAACTGTTAGAGATTTAAATCTCATGTTGCTAAGATGAGCACCACCTTCCATTGTGGCATTTTCTAAAGTTGCGTTTTCTAGCTTTGAATTTCCAGAAAGAACATGCGTAGCTTTTGCGCTACTTACAAAAAAAGCTACAGCCATGCAAGAGGCTAATGTAATATTTTTTAATAACACGATAATTTAAAAACCCCGGTAGAAATGAAACTTGAGAGTTAAGATAGCACCAAGATTTTGTAAATCCAAAGGATTGGTAATCGTGCCTTATTTTCTATTTTGTAAACTTGGTAAAAATGTCACCCAAAGAATCTCTTTCTAAGGGGTACAGCTACATTATTACTAAAGTGATCTCAGTTATATTGGCATATTTTTGTATAGTTTTAGTGCTTTTTCACGCGAAGCAGAAAGATCAATTATTGGTGCGGGATAAGATTCCCCAAATGTTATTCCAGAGTTTTTAAGTATAGTGTCAGGAGCATCCCATGGGGCAAAAATATATTTTGTAGGTAATTTAGCAAGTTCTGGTATAAAGCGGCGTATATATTCACCATTTGGATCAAATTTTTCAGATTGAGTTATCGGATTAAAAATTCTGAAATATGGAGCCGCATCAGCCCCAGATCCTGCAACCCATTGCCAACTTGCGCTATTATTGGCAATATCTGCATCCAGAAGAGTCTCCCAAAACCATTCTGCTCCTTTACGCCAATCTATTAAAAGGTTTTTTATTAAAAATGAGGCGACAATCATACGAACCCTGTTATGCATATATCCTGTTTGCCACAATTCTCTCATTCCTGCATCTATAATAGGGTATCCTGTCATGCCTTTAGTCCAGGCTTTATAGTGTTTATCATTATATTCCCAGGGAAAGTCATCAAACTTTGGTTGGAAGTTTTTTTCAGGAAGTTCTGGAAAATGATAGAGTAAGTAATGAGAAAATTCCCGCCAACCTAGTTCGCTTCGAAAAAAATCCAAGTCATTAGCATGAATAGCGCTCAAGGATTTTATATCAGAGTAATACCAGATTTGGTTTGGAGATATTTCTCCAAAATGCAAATGAATAGACAAGAATGAAGTGGCCGTTTTTGAAGGAAAGTTTCGATTTTCTTTGTATCCTATTAAGGAGTTATCTATAAACTTTGTAAGTTTTTCTTTTGCGGCATCTTCTCCAACTTTCCATTGAGACATAACATTTTTGCCCCAAGGGAGTGAAGTTTTTAGCTTTAGTTCCTCTACTGACAAATTAGAAATCTTACCAGCGATTTCGATGTTACTGGGTGTTTGCAATGGAGCTCTAGGAGGGGAGGTTTTTAGACATCCATTTCTATAGTAAGGCGTAAATACTTTATATGGTGTTTTATCGCTCTTTAAGACTTCCCACGGTTCCCATAATAAAGATCCGTTAAAGCTTTTACATTCTATTCCTAGAGAATTTATAAAGGACTTAATTTCGGCGTCATCGGATATTCCTTTGCAGTCATACCGTCTATTCCAATAGACTCCAGTAATTGGGTTTTCTTTTATTAATTGCGACAAGATGCTTTTAGCATCTCCATTATAAATATTAAGTCTTCCTCTTAATGATTTATCAAGGGATTCAAGGGAATGATGAAGCCATAGCTTACTTGCTGCGCCGATTTTCGAGTCTAAGATAAATATAGGAAGAACCGCACCCCTTTGGGATGCATAACTTAGTGCGGGATTGTCAGATAGCCTCAAATCCCCCCTAAACCAGACTATATTCATACTGTTTCCATATTGTCTAGGTTAAGGCATTGCGACTCTTCGCTTTCTGGGCAATCAAATATCTGCCCTGTTTTTATATCGAAAAACCATAGATGAATTGCAAGAGTGCCTTTTTCTACACGTTCTTTAATCCAAGGAAACTCCATACAGTTTTTATGGGATTCTCTAAGTGCGAGCTTTGCATAATCGTCTGTAGTATGTTCATGAGTTTCATCGGTTTTTATAACAGAAACCCAATTGCTTATAAAATCGTCTTGTTCTAGTTCTACTTTATTTATTCTAGCCATTATACCACCGCACTGGCTATGACCAAGTAGGATAAGGTGTTTTACCTCGAGGAAGCAAACACCAAATTCCAAAGCTGCGCTTGTGCCATGGTGAGCATCATCTTTTTCGTAAGGGGGAACTATATTAGCAACATTTCTTACTACAAAAAGATCTCCGGGGTCGCACTGTAATATAAGTGCTGGATCTACTCTTGAGTCGCAACATGCTACTACCATAATTTCTGGTTTTTGGCCATTTACAGAGAGAGATTGCATAATGGACTCATCTCCACCAGCATATTTTGCACGAAATTGTTTATATCCGTTTAAAATTTTATTCAGGGACTTTTGCATGATTTTTTACTTCCTTATTACTTTTTTAAAGATACTCTCCAAGTCGGGCTGTTCTATTCTGAGGTCTTTAACCTCAAGACCCAAGCTACTTAGTTGGCTTACGATAATACTTATATTAGTAGTTTTTTCATCAAATTTTATCATTAATTTATTTTGATTTGATGATACTATATTCATATCTTTGAGCAAAAGGTCTGTAGGGGCTTTTTGAGCTAATTCTATATGAACATTTCTTTCGCCCAATGTTCTTAACAGGTTATCTTTTTTATCATTTAGGATGATTTTCCCATGATTTATGAAGGCGATTTGGTCGCAAAGATGCTGAGCTTCTGCTAAATAGTGCGTTGTAAGAATTATGGTGGTACCATTGCTATGGAGATATTTTACATATTCCCAAAGTTGATCCCTAAGTTCTATGTCAACTCCTGCTGTTGGTTCATCTAGAATAAGTATTTTAGGGCTATGGACCATCGCTTTTGCTATTAGGAAGCGGCGTTTCATTCCGCCGGATAATTGACGCGATGTTGCGTTTGCTTTATCCTTTAGGCTCAGAGCTTCAAGTATCTCATCGGTTTTTCTGTTTTTTGGTGTTACTCCATAATATCCTGCATAAAATTCCAAAGCTTTTCTTACTGGGAAGAAGGTATCTA
>JBEAVG010000133.1:0-9975 GCA_041161045.1 Pseudomonadota bacterium | reverse complement strand
TTACAAACTTTAAATGAATTTGGAAATACTTTAGGGCTTAAACTAGAGCGTTCAATATCTGATGGACGTAAATTACTTGAAGAACTAGAAACCAGAACTCCAGCTGAAAAAACAAAACGCAAAAAAAACACTAAAGAAACAAAATCTCAAGCAAAATTGCCTATTGAGGAATTGTATGATGAGTCTAATGAGAACCCAAGATTTGATACAGGAGATGATGAACTTCTCCCAGAGCATACTAGTATGCTAAAATCTATGCTTTCTAGACTTACAACGCATAAACATCAAGGAAAGATGGACCAGTCTAGTTATTACAACAGTTTAAGAAAAGTAAGCGCAGGAAAATAATGAAACTAAATTTATTCTCATCTTTATTAATAATGCTACTTGTTACAATGTTTGCTAAGAGTTTAGTACTTATGGCAAGAATTCAGGATGAGACAAAATACACTTTTGTGACTCAAGCAAATTCTGCCTTAATAGAAACTGCTTTCGCTAAAGATGAAGCTGCTGTTAAGCAAGAGGTTGAGAAACCCACAAATAGTGATAAAGCTCAAACTAATTCTAAAGAAACATCACAAGAACAATTGTCTACCAACGTGCCAAACTTAGAGAGTGGTCTATCACAAAACGAGCTTAAGGTATTACAAGAGCTTTCTAATAGGCGCCAAGCGCTTGATAAAACAGCTCAAACTCTTGATATGAGAGAGGATCTTATTAAAGCTACTGAAAATAAGTTAGATCAGAAAGTGCAAGAGTTAAAAACACTTCAGCAACAGGTTTCAGAACTGATGAAAGGTTATGACGCTCAGGAAAATGCTAAGTTTCAGAGTTTGGTAAAAATATACGAGAATATGAAACCTCGTGAGGCTGCAAAAATCTTCGATGAGCTTGAAATGCCTATGCTTATTCAGATTGTTACACGTATGAAAGAAGTACGAGTTGCCCCAATCATAGCTTCTATGAATCCTGCGAAAGCTAAGGAGCTGTCTGTAGAGTTAGCAAAACAAAGAAGCTTGGATTAGTCTCTTCTGAAAGACGGGGATCCAGTTCCTTTGGGTGTCATCCTCGTTTCTCCGCATTATCACCGTTTTTCCAAAAGGTCATCCCCGTTCTTCCAATGTCATCCCCTCGAAGGAGGGGAATACTAGTTCGCCGTCATTGCGAACAGAGTGAAGCAATCCAGAAAAATAATACTGGATCGCCGTCATTGCGAACAAAGTGAAGCAATCCAGGAAATAATACTGGATCGCCACGCTGCGCTCGCGATGACGGGATAAGGAATGCCCCCCCGCGGGAATGACAAAAGGGGGTTTAGGAAATCCCGTTTTTCGAATGTCATCCCCTCGAAGGAGGGGATCCAGGATTTAAACATTTCCTAGATTCCCGCCTGCGCGGGAATGACAAAGGGTGGTGCGGGAATGACAAAAGAGGGTGCGTGAATGACAGAAAGGGAATACTGGATTGCCGTCATTGCGAACAAAGTGAAGCAATCCAGGAAAATAATAATAACAAATTAAGAGCTCTTCACGGCCGCAAGCAGCTCATGGAATGCTTCTGAATCCTTAGACATAGTTGCAGAATTTAGACCAGCTTGTTGCACAGATCCAATAAAACCAACAATTTCTGTAGCGGAATCAATTGTTGAATCCTCAAGAGCCGAAGATTGAACAGTACCAGCACCACCAACGCTCATTTCTTTAAGCAGAAGCGCACCAGAGGCATTGCTCGCTGTGTAAAGGCCTTCTTGAACGGCAGTCATACCATCGGCATTAGGTGCAAGAGCTAGAGGGATTTTATAAACATCCTGAGTTTTACCATTGCTAAACTGGACAGTAACAATACCTTTTTCATTAATCTCATAACCTATGAAGCTACCAACGGACTGACCATCTTGATCCATACTCACAAGATTTGTAGCACCATTGTTTTGAGTTAAGCCATCAAATTTGCCTTGGCTACCCCAGTTGAATTCTATATCTTGAGTCGCCGCACCATTTGTCCAATCAAGATTTATTGTTTTAGGCAAATCGGTGTCAACAAATTGACCATCTTCACCAAAAGTAATAGTTCCACTAGCAAGCTTAATCTCGTTGTTTTTTATATCACCAGCTGTAGCAAAAACTTCAACAGCCCAAACATTATTTGTAAGCTTACCAAAGGCCATCTGAAGATTATGAGGAGCGCCCTGAGAGTCATAAACCGTTACAGTTTGAGGAGCAACTGAAGGCTTCACAGAAGATTCTGTAAATCTTTTTGCAGAATCTGTGGCATCATAAGTCTGACTAAGATCTTTTCCTTGAAGAACATCTGGATCGAAGATTCCCATTGTTCTTAAGAGTGCTGTAGAATTATTAATATATACATTCTCGCCTAAAAACTCATGTGGATTGCTGCTTCTAGCATCAGCGGCATTTAAATTTTGTCTTAGACCAATAAAGCCATCTTCCGCGGCATTGGCGCCATCGGCTCTAAATGTAATAACTCCGGCATTATCTTTAGAAATCTTATAATATTTCCCTGGAGTTATTGTTATCCCTTTGAAAGTAATAGCATTAGCAAGTCCTTCGAAAGAAATCATATCTCCATCTTTATAATTGGTATTGTTAGTTTTTAGTTCAACTATTTGAGTACCGTTTCTAATTTCGATAGGGAAAGGATCTAGCGTATTATCCGCTGATGAAACTTTTTGTATTACAACGTTGGTATCGGCCTCAGCGTTATTCACAGGCTGAGCTTTAAGATCGTTACCTTGCGCAGGCGCAGCGTTACCTGTTACCGCAGTAACTGCTACTGAGTTTCCATCATTAAGATTGTCATTAATAACTCTATAATATCCATCATTAAGAATTCTAGAGTTTGTAATATAAACTATATCACCGACTGTAAATTTCTGAATTGTGTCAATATAACCCTGAAGATTAGTAAAAATAGCTTTTGCGTTATCAGTCAATGCATCAACCTGAGTTCCCCCTGCTCCTCGTACCTGAACCAAAGGCCCTCCATCAACTTTCTGCCATGTGGAACTCCCATTATTAGGTACAGCAATATTATTACCATTAGCGCCAGCAGCAATATTAGCTCTAGTTCCTATAACAAAAGCATCAGGGCTAACTTTTGAAACTAAATATGTACCATCAGTAAGGTAGCCTAGATTCGTTCCTTTAATTCTTACATAATCTCCAGCTTTTAAGCCATGATTATTTGCGCTAATAGTCACTACATTCTTTACTGACCAAGTTCCGAGACCATTCACCACATCAGTAAGTCCATAACCTTGTGTTACTTTCGTAAGAGCATTTTGATATCTATTAATAGGTTTTATGGATAGATTGTTTCTTGCATCTACGGCTCCAAAATCTAAACCTCCAGAAGCATTTATTTTAGCTGTATAATCTATATCAGACTGGAGTTTGATTTTTTTCTGCAATTCGTCTAATGTTGCAAAGCGTTTGGTTTGTTGAACTGTGTTTTCAGGCACGTTCCATAAGCCTAAAGTATTAACAAGATCTCCAGCGTTGCTATCAGTAAATGTGATGCCTTTATCAGAGTCAACAGTAGATATTATATATAACCTACCATCATTGATTGAAGCCTTTAGACCAGGGGTAATATTTATCGCATCCTGCAGGCTGGCTAAATTGTTAAATCCACCTGTCGCTTGTTGTCCTGAAGCTGTAGTGAATGTATAAGTGTATGTTTTACCATTAGCGGTTAAAAAAAGCTGAGTGCCTGGTTCTAAAGTTTGACCAGGAACAGCAGGAATTCCTGCAGCAGTAGAAGCAAATTGCTGGCTAGCATTACTTTGACCATACATTTGATTTTGTGCAGATATTTTTTTAGATGTAGCGACTCCTCCAAATTCATATGTTACGGCTAAATCGCCTATTTTTGGTATTGATAGCTGAAATTGATCACCAAAATTTAACGTGCCTTTTGAATCTTCATTCCCAACAGCGGGAACAATAATACCTGATGATCCACCTATTGATTTTGTTACATTACCAGCAGCCAAATTAATCGTAGCACCAGGCCCCTTTAATTTTTCAGCACTAGCGCTCAAATTCATTATAGGGGAGACTTTTGTAGTTTTTGTTGCTTGAGCAGAAAGATTCTTGAAGCTAATATCTACAAGGCCAGCTAAGGTTGATGTATCTGTAGGAAGTTTTCCTTGGCTGTCAAGTTTCCAGCCTTGCAATTTATAGCTACCAGTTATTGATCTTAGGATTTGGTCGGAATCTGTAATGCTGAAATCACCACGACGTTGGTAATAATAAGCAGAAGTAGAAGCGCCTGCGCCAGCTATAGCAGTATTGTCAGAAGCAACAACGAAGAAACCTTGTCCGGAAATTGCTAAATTGCTTTTTGTGTTCGTTGCAGAAATTCCACCTTGAGCAGAAATTCTATTTTGTGATACTACATTTACGCCTTGCGTCTGTCCGCCAATAACTTGAGCAACTAGGCCTTGGTAAGTTCCTTTAGCACTTGTTACTTTTTCTTGTGCTATGTTTGATGCTCCAGCTTGACGCTTCTTAGCGAAAGCCTCCAATGCACCTGCTGATATATTCATTGCCTGACTCATAATTCTCTCCTTAAATAGATATTTTTATTTTCCATGATTTACAAAAAAGCATAAAGCGTGCCAAGTTTGTTTGGCTCCCCTTTTGTCATTCCGGCGGGGCATTCCTTATCCTGTCATCGCGAGCGGGCATTGTTGCGTGGCGATCCAGTATTGTTTTCCTGGATTGCTTCACTTTGTTCGCAATGACGGCGATCCAGTATTACTGTTCTGTCATTCCCGCAGAGGCCGGTATTCCGACTTCTTATACCTTAACTGGCATGACAACAAAGTTTGTATTTGGATGTTCGGAAGATTTTAATAACGCAGGAGAGAAACTATCTGCAAGAAACACAGTAACTTCACCGCTCACAGTAGAAAGAACATCCAAAATATATCTAGGGTTAAAGCCAATAGTAACTTGATTGCCAGAATATTTTATGTCTGAGCCATTTATTTGTATAACTTCATTAGCCAGACCTTTTGCCTCGCCGTGTGCGTGTAGCTCTAATTGATCTTCCATCACAGAAAGCTTTATAGCTGGAAATTTTTCTGCAGCAACGGTTGCAACCCTGTCTACAGCTTCTTTAAGTAAAGCGCCAGGTAATGTAAGTTTATTCTCATTCGATACTGGAATAAAGACTTGATAATCAGGGAAAGATCCATCTATTAGTTTAGAAATAATGCCCATTCCATCGCATGCAACACTCACTCTGTTATGACCAATTGCTATATGAACTACTGAATCGAGCATTTGTGAGTCTTTAAGAATTTTGTGAACTTCTTGAACAGTTTTACGTGGAAGTATAATTCCAAATTCTCCTGGAACTTCTACGTCGCTTCTAGAGCTAGCTAATCTATGGCCATCGGTAGCAGCAGCTGCAAGTAATTGCTTACCATCTACTAGAGATGAGTGCAAAAATACTCCATTAAGATTATAACGAGTTTCTTCGGTAGAAATGGCGAATTTTGTGAATTCTAGCAATTCCACAAGAGTTTTAGAATGTAAATTGAATTCTAATTTAGGGTTAAAATTATCCATTATAGGAAATTCGTGAGATGGTAAAGTTGAAAGTGCAACCTTACAATTTTGTGCTCTAAGCTCTAGTTGTGATGTTGGCTCTAAAAATTCAAGCTCAAGAGTTTTGTCAGTAATCTTGCGCATAACATCAGCAAAAGTTTGGTTATGTACTGTTATTGTTCCCTCTTGCTTTACATCAGCACCTATTTCAAATCTTACAGCTAAATCCATATCTGTTGCTGTAAGGATCAGTTTGTTTTGTATAGCCTCTAGCTTTATATGGCTAAGTATGGGAAGAACATTGCGCTTTTCTACTATAGAGCCAGAAAGCATCAGAATTCTTGACAAATCTCTTGTTTCAACCAAAATATGAAAATTATTATCACTCATAATTAAAATCCCCTAACTTTGTAGCATTCTTGTAAGTAGACTAATTTCTTCTGCGAAATCTTTATCTGTACTACATAATTTTTCTATGGCCTTAACTGCATGAACTACAGTTGAATGGTCTTTTTTACCAAATTTTTTACCGATGTCAGCTAGACTCTTCGGTGTTAATATTTTTGATAGATACATTGCAATCTGTCTTGGTCGAGAAACCTCTCTGTTCCTGCGACTTGATGACATATCTGAAACCTTTATATTATATCTCGCTGCAACTTTCTTTTGTATCTCATCTATAGTTACAATACGCTCACTTGCTCTTAAAAGATCTCTGAGAATATCTTGTGTATTCTCCAGATTAATCTCAAGCCCTATTAGAGTGGAATGGGCTATGACCTTATTTAAAGCACCTTCCAATTCGCGTACATTGGAAGTAATTTTACTAGCAAGAAATTCTATCACATTACGTGGTACAGATACATTCATTTGATCTATTTTAGATTGTAAAATACCTATTCTTAGCTCATATGTTGTACTATGGACATCAGCAACTAATCCCCATCCTAAACGAGATTTTACTCTTTCCTCGATATCATTAAGGTCCGAGGGGGATCTATCACAGGAAATCACCATTTGCCTGTTGTTATCTATAAGAGCATTAAATGTATGAAAGAACTCCTCTTGTGTGCTATCTTTGCCACAAATAAACTGGATGTCATCTATCATAAGAACGTCTACGCTCCTAAATTTTTCCTTGAAAGCAACAATGTTTTTATTCTGCAATGCCTTAACAAACTGATACATAAACTTTTCAGCAGACATATAAATAACCTTTCGCTTAGGCTGATGTTTTTTTATATGCCAAGCTATTGCATGCATAAGATGTGTTTTTCCTAGACCAACTCCACCATATAAAAACAACGGATTAGATTCCGACACAGCATTCTTGGAATCTGCAACAGCAGAAGCTGCAGCATAGGCTAATTGATTTGGAGTGCCCACAACGAAATTTTCGAATGTAAATCTTGGATCTAAAGGAGATTCTGGAACTGATGAAACATTTTTTTCATCAGTGGATTCCGGGTTTTTTGTATCTGAGTAAGTTTCAAGCAACGCAATATTTGGATCTGCTAAAGGTAAATTCTCCATTGTAACTAGGTCGACATCTATAATTTTGTTATCATAATGCCTAACTAGCTGAGAAATTGTAGAAAGATAGTTTGTCTTAATCCAGTCACGTATAAAGTTTGTAGGAACAGCAAGTATTATGCTATGAGCAGTGCAATCAATAATCTGTATTTTGCTGAACCAACTAGCAAAAACACCTTCTCCATAATGCTTCATCAAATCGGAGCGTACACTCGACCAAATTGAGTAACAATCTTTAACTTGATTTGATATCAAACTATTTGTCATTATTTTTACTTAAAACTCCTAACCTGAAGGCCTAGTGCTTTCCATTCCTCAAATCCGCCTTGCACATTATAGCATTTTTTATAACCAACGCGCTCAGCGAGTAGTGCGGCAGTAGCAGATCGGGCTCCGCCTTTACATATGAAAATAACATGATGTTCCTTTGAGGGCACAAGTATAGTTAAATTTTCAGCGAACATATCCATATCTGGCGTTATAGTTAGCAACTCTAGTTTTGCACAATCCGGAATGCCACCTTCCCATTCTAATGGAGTCCTAACATCTATAACTACAGTATCTTCATATTTTTCTAAATATTCCTGCACATCTTGAGGCTTTATATTTTTCATAAATCAATACATGTAGATGAATTATTTCGTAACGTGACATACTAGCACAATTTTTGAATTCCACTAATAAGTTTTTATAAAAAATGCAAAATCGCTTCTTACTCTAGGCTAATTTAGAGTTGTGGTATAATTTCTTGTATTTATCAAATGATGCTTATATATTATTGAGCTACTTCACCAAGCGTGATTTAACAAAATAATATTGAGGTAATAACATGGCAATTCTCCAAAAAACATTAACTACAATTTTAGCATCTAGCATTTTTGCAATCAGCTCATTCGCTGCTGTTGATAATAACCAAGAAAATGAATCTTGTAATTTTTCAATTAATGATGCTTGGATTAGGCCTGCACAAAGCGGTAATACTGCTCTTTACATGAACATTAAAGCTAATACAGACGCTGGTAAAGATGCATCTTTGATTTCTGCTTCTGTATATTCTCTAACCAATGATGGTAAGGCTATACCAGATGTAACAGGTGATGTAGAATTACATGATACAAAAGATGAAAATGGAACTATTAAAATGTTTTCTGTGAAAGCTATGCAGCTAGAAAATGGTTCTTTGACTCTAGAGCCTAAGAAAAAACACATTATGCTAATGCATTTAAAAAAATCTTTAACTGAAGTGACTGGTGCAAATCCAGCTACAGTTAATGTTAGATTGGCATTTAGCGACGGATCAGTATGTAAAACAACAGCGGTGATAAGAAGCGCTGGAGCATCTAAATAATTAATTCAAGCAAATTATGCAATTTATTGATGAAGTAAAAATATATCTACGTAGTGGAAACGGAGGCAATGGTGCTGTAAGTTTCCGTAGAGAAAAATATATTGAACGCGGCGGTCCAGATGGCGGAGATGGAGGGCGTGGTGGAAGTGTTATTTTCGTGACAAATCCTCATATAAACACCCTCCTTCATTTCAGATATAGCCAACATTTTAAAGCTGATCATGGCGAAAATGGTAAAGGCAGTAATATGACAGGAAGATCTGCAGAAGATATAGTGCTTGAAGTTCCTGTGGGAACACAAATTTTTTCTGAGGGAGGGAATATGCTTTATGACCTCTCAAAACCAGAAGAGAAATTTAAGATTCTACAAGGTGGAAAAGGTGGGCTTGGAAATACTCATTTTAAGTCTTCTGTAAATCAAGCTCCATATCACAGAACTAGCGGTGAAGCTGGTGAGGAAATGTGGATTTATCTAAAACTCAAACTTATATCTGATGCTGGTCTTATAGGTCTTCCTAATGCTGGAAAATCAACATTTCTAGCGCGTACAACTTCAGCTCATCCAAAAATTGCTGATTATCCTTTTACAACGCTGTCCCCAGGTCTTGGTGTTGCTTATGTGGATGATACCGAGTTTGTGTTAGCTGACATACCAGGTCTTATAGAGGGAGCTCATGAAGGTCATGGCCTAGGAGACAGATTTTTAAAACATATTGAAAGATGTAGAATACTAGTCCATTTAGTAGATATTTTTGGTGAAGATGTGGCTAATGATTACCTTACTATCCGAAAAGAATTAGAAGCTTATTCACCAGATCTTGCAAAAAAGAAAGAAATTGTCTGCTTAAATAAATGTGATAGCGCTGATGAAGTTTCAATAGCTGAAAAACTTGCTGAACTTAAGAAAGTTACTAAGAATAGAATTTTTACTATTTCTGCGCATAGTGGAGAAGGTGTTATTTCAGTTCTAAGAGAAATAGCAGCTTGTGAAAAATAGCATTTTATTCTATATCTCACTTATTTAAAATATCTAGAATTAGAGAAACTATGCAAAATTATTTTAGTTTGTTTTCTATTGATGAAAGTTTTGATATAGACCTAGAGAATCTAGAAAATAAATATTTTGCGTTGCAAGCAAAGTTTCATCCAGATCTTTCTTCTGATGATAAAGAAAAACAAGAGAGAATATCTCAGTCAATTCTTATAAATAATGCATATAATTCTTTAAAAAATCCTTTTGAAAGAGCTGCGCATATTCTTTCTTTGCATGGTGTTGAGACTGAAGCCGTAAAACTTCCTGAAAGTATTCTTGAAAAGATTATGGAGATGCAAGAAACACTCGAGATGTTAATAGTTTCAAATTCTCCTGAGTTAGAAAATTTTAAATCTTCAGTTTCTCTCCAAAAAGAAAGAATGATATTGCGGCTTCGTGAAGCTTTCAGCGCAAAGAATTATCATTTCTGTGCCGAGATTCTTATGGAAATGAGATATTTGGAAAAGTTATACAGCCTGACG
>JBEAVG010000058.1:0-4374 GCA_041161045.1 Pseudomonadota bacterium | reverse complement strand
CCTTATATCCTCCATCTATATATTCTTTGTCACCCAGTTTTGCCGGCTTCAAAATTATTGGTAATGAAGCAGATGCCCTACAAGCTGCTGCTATGTCAATATCTGGCGTATCTATAGTACTAAAAACCTTTAATTCGCCAGTTTTTTTCTCTACTGCCGTTATATAAAGATCTTTAAATTTATATGGATCTATCAAATGCATCAAAGCGAGATCTTTAAAAAATATTTTACCATTATCAGAATTAGCTCTATGACGGAGTTTATCAATTACTAAAGTATTCCCATTTTGAATTGCTTTTAATTTGGATATATTTTGTATTAATTCCAATTTCGTATATTCAAGATCTTCTAACTTCTCTTTCTCTAATTTAAGAGTAGTTATCCTTTTGCTTAGCTCTTTTTTTTCCTCTAGTGAAAGAGTTTGCTTGGAAAGAGTTTGCTTGGTTAGCTCTTTTAGTTTGTTGACTTTTTTATCTATTGCGGCTTTTTCTTCATCTGCGTTGAGTAATTTTTCTTTAGTTTTTTCTAAAGATTCGTTCAATTCTGCAAGTCTTTCAGTGAGTATGTCTTTTATATCTGCTTTGAGATACTCAGATATGCTTTCTTTAACTGAAGTTGAGATTAACTTATAGAGAGGCTCCCCATCTTTTCCAAACATTAAAAAACCACCTTTGCCAAGAAGTTTTTTCATATTGGTAGAGTTAACTATTGTTTTAAATTTTGAAGCGGATATACCAGATGCCATAAGCGCTGCGCTAATAGCGCCAGCTGAAGAACCAGATATCCCCTCCAATCCTGAAAAATTACCGCTTTTTTCTAAAGCATCTGCTACTCCAGAATATTCTAACCCCTTAACGCCGCCTCCACTAAGTACCAAATATTTTATGGGTGTATTTTCTCTTCCTTGCTTATCCTTTTTCTTTATAACCCTTTCTCTAATTTCACTAACTCTTTGTTTCTCAGTAGAAATATGTGATTGTGTGCTTAAATTACTATTATTAGATTCAATCGTCTCTATAGAGTCTGTAGATACTAGGCTAGGATCAGTTTTGATGGAAGCTATTGAATCGTTAGATGTGGTTCTTGAAAGTGGATTTTGAGATTGTCCCATAATTTTATCAACTCTGTAATTAATATACCTGAAGATTCTACCAGTTGTTGTTACAAGGAATGAATAATGAATGCTGTGGTGCTAATATCTATATGATATATGTGTCTTTAGAACAACTTAATTTATATCCGTTTTCTCCCACAATCCTTTGTTGTTTTGGATATAGTAATCTACCTCATGACCTAAGCCTAATAGCTTCAAAGCAAATTTCTTAGCTTCATTTACCTTTTCTCTATCTAATCCATCTATAATATTCAAAACACGCTTAAAGTTCTTAATATCAAGCTTCTCTTTGTATAATAACATAAGTATCTCAGCCTCTATCGGGCACTCGTCATTTACTGATAAATATATAGGCTGTTTTTCTGGAATTGGATCGTTCATGCTTCCATGTGGTATGAAAGATTTTTGTGCAAATGTCCAAAGCGTTTTGTTAAGAGTTTCAAGTGTCTCCTCATCACCAATCTGTACGAATGTATTCATTTTACTTGCATAGCATTTCTCCAATAATTTACATGCATATTTAACAATTTCTCCATTCATTACTTGATAAAAACTAATCTTGCTCATATAAATCTATATATTATTCACTTGTTTAATGGGGTTTAGTCAATTGGTCGATGTTACATATTTAATACTTCTACATAACAATTCACAAACTCTTCCTGCACTGGCAGAATCCATAAAATCTATGGATAATAATTTTAAGAGTGAATATCTAATCATTGACGATGCTTCTAGCGACGATACAAAAACCGTAGCGCAGCAATTATTTTCTAAATTACCACGAGTAACAATTTTAGCAAATTCTATTTATTCAGGACCAGCATTTTCTATAAATGATGTAATCCACCTTATCCAAGGAAGATATGTGCATTTTGTTATAGGAGGCGATATTTTATCTCCAAACTCCACCTCCGAGCTAATTAAGGCATGCGAAGTAATGGGCACAAGTTTAGCCTTTGGCTTAAAAGGTAAATTAGATGACTATGGTATTAAAAATCCAAGCGAGTATGAGACTAGTGACATATCGATTATTGATAGACCAATTGCAAATATCCTAGAGGGAAAAATTCCAGGAATAAATGATGTGGGAAATTCAGGCACTCTAGTAGAATATGACTTGCTGGATAAAATTTCAGGGATCGATTCTATGGTTTTTTTACATAACACATCTCTTGCATTAAGATGTGCTAAACATAGTAAATTCGCCTCTGTAAAGCGAACTCTTTACTATACTTCTCAGAATCATATATCTGAATATAATAAAAAATTTCAAACTACAGATTATCTATCCGCGGTAGCAAGATTTATGGAAGGAAATCCAGAAATAGCAGAATGCTATAAACCAGAAATTTATAAAAGTCTTTGGTCTAAGATATGGAGCCTTGATAAATATAAGGTACGCACATTACCAAGGTACCTTTTATCTAGATATATAAATCGTAATTTAGATTGCTCTACTCTTATTGATACATACAGAAGCTATATTGCGGAGCTAGAAGTATAAGTATTATAGATATTTTATTATTAAAAATCTTTATTGTTGCAGCAATGGTCCTGCTTTTGTTATAATGCCAGTCTTAACTAAATATTAGATAATTTTATGAAACTTTGGCAGAAAGTAACCTTAGGTCTTATATTCGGTATAATTTTTGGTATATACGCACCACATGAATGGGCTGAATTTGTTAAGCCCGCAGGAGATATATTCCTTGCTTTAATTAAAATGGTTATAGCACCTCTTATTTTCTTTTCCCTAATTTCCGGTATGACAAGTTTGACTGATTCTTCTTCTTTGGGAAGAATAGGCATTAAAGCAGCTATTGCATTCTTAGCCACCACTGTATTTGCGGTTCTTTTTGGAGTATGTATGGCTTTATTACTAAAGCCTGGAGTGGGAGTAATTATGGATCTTGGAGATAAATCATCTTATGCCGCAGCTCCTAAATTTGATATTATCAAATTTTTTATAGATATAATACCTACAAACCCTATAGCGGCATTCGCTAATGGCAATATTTTGCAAATTGTTTTCTTTGCCCTTTTTACTGGTGTCACTATTAATAATATGAGTTCAAGCACTCATGAGTTAAAATTAATGATCCATTCCGCATCGAAAGTTCTTATAAAAATGATTTCATATATAGTTGAACTATCGCCTTATGGTGCATTTGCTCTAACTGCTTGGGTTATAAATACACAAGGAATAGAAGTACTAATTAGCCTTTCACGGCTTGTAAGCGCCGTGGTTATAGCAATGGCTTTACAATATGTTATCTTCGGTCTTATGATTATGCTCTTCTGTAGAATGTCTCCTATTCCTTTTTATAAAAAAAGCATAGATTATCAGGTGATAGCACTTTCATCTGCTAGTAGCAAAGCTAGCTTACCCACAACAATGGAAGTATGTCACAACAAATTGGGTATCTCTGAATCATCTTCATCTTTTGTACTACCGCTTGGTGCTGCCCTTAATATGAATGGTTTTGCGATTAACCTAAGTCTTACTACGATATTCTTTGCTCAAATTATTGGAGTAGATTTGATGCTTCATGATTATATGATAATCATCCTCATGTCTACACTCGGTTCTATAGGTGGCGCAGGAATACCTGGAGCATCTCTAATAATGCTACCAATGGTTCTAGGTTCAGTACACCTTCCGATAGAAGGAGTTGCTATTTTAGCTGGCATAGATAGAGTTTTAGATATGCTCAGAACTGCAATTAATATTACTGGTGATGCAACAATAACCTTGATAGTTGATGAAAGCGAAGGCACATTAGATAAAGCAAAATATTTTAGCTCATAAATTCATGCTTAACCATGTATAAAAAAATCATTGCCCTACTTGATCTTTCTGACTCTTCTTCTTGGAAAATAGTCTTACCCACGGCGCTTACATTCGTAAATATTTTTGGTGCAGAATTACACATAATACACATAATTCCTGATATGGGAATTAGCATGCTCGAAGAATATATGCCCCAATCCTGGTTTAGTTCTCAAACAGAAAAATACCGCGCTCAATTAGATAAACTAATAGCTGAGAATATTCCAAAAGAGATAAATGTGACAACATTTGTAGGAAGAGGTCAAGTATATGATAGTATAATAAATTATGCTGAATCTCAAAGCGCAGACCTTCTAATAGTTCCTGCAACAAAGTCTCAACTACAAGATTATATGCTAGGTTCAAATGTTTCAAAAATAGTGAGGCATGCCAAAACTTCAGTCCTAGTTGTCAGAGACTAAAAAGT
>JBEAVG010000048.1:0-5833 GCA_041161045.1 Pseudomonadota bacterium | reverse complement strand
TCTTGTCAAAAATAGACGAGTAGTAGGAGATGAGCAGTCCGAGCACCGGAGCATATGAGTGATATTTGAGGAGCGCAGGACGCGAAATCGACGCCCTAATCGACATTTTTCACGAGAGACTAATTAGTCCCTCCGTCAAAATGCCTAGTAGTAGATGAGCAGTCCTAGGGCCTTATGAGTGATATGTGAGGAGCTTAAGGACGCAACACCCCATGCCCTAATCGGCATTTTTCACAGGAGACGATTTCTCAGGTATTTTAATCGCCAAAGATGATATGGCTAACACACTCAAAAATACTACATAATATGCAGGAGCTGTAATATTTTGCGTTTGATGCCATAGAAGCCAACATATGGTAGTAGTCTGCCTCCCCAACATTTCAGTACCTACAGCATAGCCAAGACCAGTTACAACATATCTCTCATTAGTTTTAATAAGAGAAAACAACCATGCCCTTATAGGCGCAGCATATGCTAAACCAATAACAACGAACCACAATTTAATAGACATAATTCCATAAAAATCAGATTTATCTATCATATAAAATGCTGGTATCGCTGTTATGCCTAATATTATCGCCATAACAAGCATCCATTTGGAAATATTAAACCTCTGAGCTATATGCCCGAATACAGGCAATAAAATTATATCTAGAAGCATTATTAGACTGTTATATGCCATCATTTCTGTAAAAGATATATCAGTAAATAATGGAACAAATTTATTGAGAAATACAAATGGAATAAGATATGTCATGTAGCTAAAACTACTTACGCAAATTATGCGTAATATTATAGCTCTATATTCAATGACAATTCTGTGTATTGGTTTAGACTCTATTTGTATTTTTACTTCTTGATTCAAAGTGATAAATCTCATAAGAATACCAATTATACCAGTCACTACTCCACTCATGAACGCATAACGCCATGTCTCAGATGGATTTTCTGTAATGCTTACAAGAGTAGCAGCTCCGGACGCAAGCATAGCCCCTACCATTCCTGAAGCTATATAATAACTACTAGCTTTAGTCCTAGTAGATTCTGAAACATGATCAAGAACAAAAATCCCAGCAATACTTTGTTCTCCAGAAGCAAAAACACCTTGCACAAAACGTACTACAGCAAGTAGTAATATAGATAAAGACCCTATAGAAGCATAGCCTGGTATAAAACCTATTGCGAATGTACTTAAAGCAACACCACACAAAGTAGCAACTAAAATATTTCTTGCTCCAAACCTGATAGCCAACTTACCAAAAAGAATAGAACCAAGTGGACGGGAAATCATCGAAATTGACGTAAGTCCATAAGCCATAATTAGCTGAACAACAGGATCATCATTTTGGAAGAATATGGGGGCTATAAACGGCACCAAAAATGTATATAAAGCAATATCGTAATGATCAAGCACATTGCCAATCATTATTGCAAAAAAAGTTGTCTTAGTAGTTTTGTTTGTTTTTTCTTGGGACATTAATATATCCCCGAGTTAATTGATTGCTTTGTAATGTCCTTATGTAATGATTCTGGAATCCTGGACTCGCCTTCCAAAGAGTTTCCATGACTTGATAAAGATTCATCATCTTTAGGAAAAGCTTCCAATATAGCGCCTGGACCATCATAAGGCTTTCCACTATCTTCATCTACTTTTACTTGCTTAATTGATTCTGGGACTTTAAATGGCAAAGATGGAACGTCTTTATAAGCCTTCTCCATAAAATCTATAAAAATTGGCAAAGCTACGCTTGATCCAGTTGCACTTTTTCCTAGAGTTTTTGGCGTATCAAAACCTATATATGTGGCAGTTGCTATAAGTGGTGTGCAGCCTATAAACCAAGTATCAAAACTATCATTTGTAGTACCAGTTTTTCCAGCTATAGCTTTTCCTAATTTTGCAGCTCTAGCTGCAGTTCCTCTTTGCACCACCCCCTCTAACATTGAAATAAACTGATAGTCTCTTACTTCATCAATTAACTTTGGCCCTTCAAATAGAGTTAGTTGTGGTAATGCAACCTTATTGTTACATCCCGAACATATAGCTGACGATGGTCTTTTATATATAACTTTCCCTGTAGAATCCTGTATTGTTTCTATATATTGTGGCGTCACTTTATGACCAGAATTTATAACCGTAGAATATGCAGATATCATCTTTTCTACTGTTGTTTCTATAGCCCCAAGACCCATTGAAAAATAATGTTGTGGATTTTCAGATATACCAAATCTTGAAACCATTTCTGCGACTTTGTCAATGCCGGTACGTTGCATTACCCTTACAGTTACAAGATTCCTTGATTTTTCTAAAGCCTTACGCATTGTTATAGTACCAAGAAAATCACTTTTATAATTTTTAGGTTTCCACATTGGCATACCCGCCCCCTGCGATAGCGCAACCGGAGCATCATCAAATAGAGTATTGGGCTGTATTCCATTTTCTAAAGCAGCAAGATATACAAATGGTTTAATTGAAGAACCGGGTTGTCTTATTGCTTGTGTTGCTCTGTTAAACTTATTAGTTGCAAAATCATATCCACCTACAAGAGCGAGAACTTGCCCTGTTCCTGGGCGCATAACCATAAAAGCACCATTGACCTTAGGAATTTGACGTAGACCATAAGCACTTTGTACTGGCTCTACCACAACTACATCACCAGGATTCAGAATTCTTTTAGCTGATTTGAGATTTGTTGCAGCCCATAACATTTCCTTGAGTGCTATAGTAGATTTTTTACCATCTCGCAACCCTATAGTTACGCTAGCATCCTCGACATTCAATATCACAGCTAGCTCATATTCTAGAAGGCCCAGAGGAGGATCTATTTCTTTTATACTAGTTTTCCAATCATCTAAGGAAATTTTTGTAATTGGCCCCTTATAACCTCTCTTCAAATCATATTCTCTTATTCCTTTACGTAATGAAGCTTCGGCCTGTTTTTGATAAGCAGCATCCATAGATGTTATGACTGTAAGACCACCTGTATAAAACATATCAGCACCAAGAAGCTTCACAATTTGCTCTCTAACCGTCTCAGCATAATATCCTGCTGTTACTGTTTCTTCTTTACTCCTTTTTATAAGTTTTATAGGTTCGTTTCTAGCAAGCTCAGCAATTTCTTCTGTGATATAACCATCTTCAGCCATTCTATTAATTACATAGTTTCTACGAGCTACTGACCTTTCGTAATTTTTATCAGGATTAATACTTGATGGAGCTTTTGGAAGAGCTGCAATAAATGCTGATTCGGCGACATTTAGCTCATCAATAGATTTATCAAAATAAACACTAGCTGCTGCCGCAACTCCATAAGCACCCTTTCCAAGATACATCTGATTAAGATATAGCTCTAACACTTGATCCTTTGTCATTGATTTGGAAATTCTATATGACAAAATTGCTTCCTTAATTTTACGTGGAATTGAGCGCTCCGATGTGAGTAGGAAATTTTTTACTACTTGCTGAGTTATTGTAGATCCGCCTTGGAACCTCCTACGATTAAGCAAATTCCCTATATTATCAAATGCCGCTCTAATAATACTAAAAACATCTATACCTGGATGGTCATAGTAATTTCTATCTTCTGCAGCAATAAATGCATCAATAACTGACCTTGGAATAGTGCTTATAGGAACAAATACTCGATATTCTTTTGCATATTCCTCAAGTAATGCACCATCAGAAGAGTAAATACGAGTTACAGCTGGAGGGTGATAATGCGAAAGCTTAGAAAAATCCGGGAGGTCCTTTGAATAATGGTAAAAAAGAATGCTAACAACTAATATGCCTAAAGCAGCACAAATCCCAAAAATTTTCAAAAAAAGCTTAAAGAAGTCAGACACGCCAAAATATTATCCTTTTGCTAGGAAGATTATAATGTATAAGCACATTATGTCAATGTCTAAATATTGCCTGCGAGTCCCTTGACTTATCCTGTATAGGTATTCGTCTTATTTCTTTACGAATTAACCTAGCAAAATGACTGATATCATGGAAAATTGCTCTAAACCCCTTCTCCTCTCACTTCAGACAATTCATAAAGTTAAACTTATTGACTACTTACTTTGGCTATGCGATGTGGATTGTCGCCTCTCCACCTCACGAGCTGCAAAGCTCCCTGGCGCAGCATGAGACGTAGTCTTTAAGCTATCCAAAAATGCTTTGCGCACTTCGGGAGTAGCTGTGCGCTCAACTATTGCTTTTTCATCTAGCTTTGCAAGCTCTTCAAAAGGAACTTTTGCTTTATAAGCCTCTCGTGCACCCTGTGAAGTTAGAGCTTCTATTTTTTCTACATTCTCTATTTTTGCAAGTTCATCGAAAGGAATTCCTATTTTATAAGCCTCTCGTGCATCCCATGAAGTTAGATATTCGATTTTTCCTAGATCATCTATTTCGGCAAGTTTTGCAAAAGGAATTCCTATTTCATAAGCACTTACTGCACCCTGCGAAGTTAGCAATCTGCTTTTTCTCAGATTACCTATTTTTGCAAGTTCATCGAAAGGAATTCCTATTTTATAAGCCTCTCGTGCACTCAGTGAAGTTAGAGCTTCGATTTTTTTTGCATCATCTATTTTTGCAAGTTCTTCAAATTTGACTCCTTCTTTATAAGATCTTAGCGCATCCCATGAAGTTAGAGCTTTGATCTTTTGCGTTGAAAAGGAGAAGTCTATTGTTTCTGGAAACGATTTTGAAGCTCTTAACTTATGAAATTCTTCAGAGTTTTGTTTGTAAAAAGATAATGCATCATTTAAACCTTTAATCTTTCTTATATCCTCTGTTTTTGTAAGTTCAGTAAATGTAGTAATTTTTAATTTATAAGCCTCTAGCGCATCAGGCGAAGTTAAATCTTGGATTTTTTCTACATTCTCTATTTTTGCAAGTCCGTCAAAAGGAATTCCCATTTGATAAGCTTTTAACGCATCATGTGAAGTTAGAGCTTCTATTTTTTTTGCATCATCTATTTCTGCAAGTTTTGCAAAAGGAATTCCTATTTCATAAGACTCTAGTGCCCCCACCAAGTTAGAGCTTTGATTTTTTCTACATTCTCTATTTTTGTAAGTTCAGTAAATGTAGTAATGCTTAATTTACAAGCCTTTAGCGCATCAGGCGAAGTTAGAGCTTTGATTTTTTCTACATTCTCTATTTTTGTAAGTTCATCAAAAGGAACTTGGTTTGCTTTATAAGACTCTAGCGCCCCCCACGAAGTTAGAGCTTTGATTTTTTCTACATTCTCTATTTTTGTAAGTTCATCAAAAGGAACTTGGTTTGTTTTATAACACTCTAGTACACCCCGTGAAGTTAGAGCTTTGATTTTTTCTACATTCTCTATTTTGGTAAGTTCATCAAATTTAACTCCTTCTTGATAAGACTTTAGCGCATCAGGTGAAGTTAGAGCTTTGATTTTTTTTAGATCTCCTATATTTATCAATTCATCAGGTGAAATACCACCTTCCCAAGCTCTCTTGCAGGAATCAATTAAAGATTCTCTATTTTTAGGACCGAATTTCCCAAGTTTTTCATAGAAAGCTCTAAGTTCTTTAGAAGATTTATACATCTTTGTTATTTCACTACTTGTCATAACTTGAATATCATATGAGCTTTTCCAAATAGGATCATTTTTTTCTATACCAAGCAGAAGAGCACCCTGAGCAAATGATGTGACATGGTCAGTCGAACCAAGCCTGGTTCGTAGAACATTCCGCAGGCCACGTAACGCATTAGATACATAAACCTCATATTGCCGTTTTGAATCACCATACATACGACCTTCCATCATAGATTCTGGAGAAGGAGTCTGTCGCAATCCATGGTCTTTATTTATTTGGGCACCCAATA
>JBEAVG010000014.1:0-5307 GCA_041161045.1 Pseudomonadota bacterium | reverse complement strand
ACTTTATAATTCTATTTAATAAATGTTATTTAGGGTTTGTTTTTGTTCTATTAGGTAGAAGCTTTGGGTTGGTTTGTCTAAATCTTAACCCGGAGCTTTTACTGGATTTGGTATCAGAAATGAGTCTATAATGACATTGTAAGACATCTAGACAACTTTCTCATCGACATTTCTATCAAAGGCTGATAAAAACAATATTTTGAATTCAACTTAGGATTAAAAAATATGGTTATTCATATAAGTTCTTTTACTTTTAGTGGCATTGAGATTGTTGATGTCGATGTGCAGGTTCAGATTACTGCTGGCATGCCTAATTTTATAATTGTAGGTCTTGCTGACAAGACCATCGCAGAGTCACGAGAAAGGGTGAAAGCTGCCCTTGCATCTCTTGGTATTGCGCTTCCTGCTAAACGTATTTTAATTAATCTTGCTCCAGCTGATCTTGTAAAAGAGGGTAGTCATTTCGACCTTCCGATCGCATGTGGTGTTCTAGCTAGTATGGGTATTCTTGCTGCAGATCAGATCACGGAATATTTAATTGCTGGAGAATTGTCTTTAGATGGTAAAATTTTGCCAATTTCAGGAGTGCTTCCAGCTGCTATTGGCGCTAATCAAAGAGGGAAGGGGCTTATTTGCCCTTCTTATAATGGCAAAGAGGCTGCATGGTCTGGTAATAATGACATAGTTGCAGCGCATAATCTTATAGCTCTCGTGAATCATTTTAAAGGCACGCAAGTTATAGCGAGGCCACAAGCTGAATTATATAGAGATGATGCTAATTATATGGATATGGGAGATATTCAAGGGCAAGAAGGTGCAAAAAGAGCTATAGAGATAGCAGCAGCAGGAGAGCATAATATTCTTATGTCTGGCCCGCCAGGGGCTGGGAAGTCTATGCTTGCTCAGAGGCTTCCAGGTATACTTCCTGATATGACTCCATCGGAAATATTGGATTGCAGCACTATTTCAAGTATTGCTGGTCTTATTCAAGACGGTAAATTAACAAGTGCTCGCCCATTTCGTGCTCCACATCATTCATGTTCTACTGCTGCTATGGTTGGTGGTGGGGTCGGAAAGAGAGTGAAACCAGGAGAAATATCTCTTGCTCATAATGGTATATTATTTCTAGACGAGTTGCCTGAATTCCCTGCAAGTGTTATAGAATCTCTTCGTCAGCCCATAGAAACGGGCAAGGTTCTTATTTCTAGGGCGGCTTCGCATGTCACATATCCTGCTAAATTTCAGCTAGTTGCTGCGATGAATCCTTGCAAATGCGGCTATCTTGGAGATAATACTAGAACATGTGGTAGGGCTCCAAAATGTGGCCTTGATTATCAAAATAAGATTTCTGGCCCAATAATGGATAGGTTCGATCTAGCTATAGAGGTTCCAGCTATGGATTTTGCGTCTATGCAAAAAACACCAAGAACTTCGGAATCTTCTGCTGATATAAGGTCTAGGGTTATTGCAGCGAGAGAGATACAGCTTGAAAGATATGATGGTTGCGGTATTTTAACTAATGGTCGCATAGATGGACAGCTTCTTACGGATTTTGCTATTCCTATTGATGGTGGGATTGATATTTTAAACGAAGCTGCGCAAAAATTTAAGCTTTCTATGAGAGCGTATAATCGTGTTTTGAGAGTCGCTAGGACAATAGCGGATTTAGAAAGTGTAAAGCATGTGAAAGCGGTTCATATAGCTGAGGCGCTAAATTATAGGCAAATGAATTATGGACAAATTGTTGCTGCTTAAAATAGTTTTTATTGAATATATTTCTAATATTTTTGTGCGGGCATATTTGCTGCTCCAAACTCTCTCTAGGGGCTTATTGTGTGCATTTGCCATTTATAAGGGTCAAATATCTTTGGGAGATATCCCTTATGCAATGCTATATGGTTTTTTTGCTGATATCATTTCTACTTTTTTTGTTGTGCCGATTTTGGTGTGGATTCAGGTATTTAACAGAAGAATTTTATCAAAGATTCCTTTTTTGGATAGGGCTATTGGGTTAGTATCTTCTATAATTTTTGCTACGATATTTATTTTTTCTGCTATATCGCAACTTGTCTTTTGGGATGAGTTTGGTACTAACTTTAATTTTATAGCGGTAGATTATCTTATATATACTCACGAAATAATAGGTACTTTGAAAGATTCTATGCCGCTGTATGAGATTCTAGCTCTGGTGATTTCGGTGTCTTTAGCTCTTGGAGTGTGGCTTTATCGGAAATCTTCAACTAGGCAAGTTCCTCATACTTATCTTGCATTAATATCATTTTTTGCAGCAATTACCATTGGCTTTAAGTACGACATGGAGCAGGTAGGGCGTTTTACTCATAATAAATTTGCTACAGAGATATCGAAAAATGGGCCTTATGAATTTATAACTGCTTTTTATAATAGTTCTTTGGATTATACCAAATTTTATCCCATCACCTCAGAGGTTGATGCTATGAAATTTTTACGTTTTAAACTAGCTACAAAAAATTCTACATTCTTAGATGATATTTCTATAGAGAGGAATATCATCGGAGATAAGAAACTTACTAAGCGTAATGTCGTTTTAATAGTTGTCGAAAGCCTTAGTGCTGAGTTTATGGGGCGATTTGGAAATGAAGAAAATATAACGCCTAATCTAGATAGGCTTGCTTCAGAAGGTTTGTTGTTTACCAATCTTTACGCTACTGGTACAAGGACTGTACGTGGTCTTGAGGCTCTTACTGTTGGCATCCCGCCTATACCTGGAGAGTCTATCATAAAGCGCCCAAATAATCATAATCTATTTAATATTGCGATACCATTTTTAGAGAATGGTTATGAAGTTGATTTTATGTATGGTGGGTATAGCTATTTTGACAATATGAAAAATTACTTTTCTGGTAATGGTTTTAATGTAATAGATAGGTCGGATATAGATAAAGAAGACATAACATTTGCTAATGTGTGGGGTGTTGCTGATGAGGATTTGTACAAGAAGGCAATATCTGTATTAGATAAACATCACGAGGATGGGAGGAAATTCTTTTCTCTTTTGATGACTACTTCTAATCATAGGCCATACAATTTTCCCGAAGGAAGGATCGATATCTCTCAAGGTACGCGCTCTGCAGCTGTGAAATATACTGATTATGCTATAGGTAAATTTATAGAAGATGCTAAAAATAAATCATGGTTTAAGGATACGATATTTGTGATAATTGCTGATCATTGCGCTGCGAGTGCTGGTAAAGTGCATTTGCCTGTAGAAAAATATCGAATTCCTATGATCATATATTCCCCTGGATATATTACTCCTGGTGTTAATGATAATTTATCCAGTCAAATAGATGTGCCTCCAACCATTTTAGGTATGTTAGGTTTTAATTATAGAAGTAAGTTTTTTGGACAAGATATTATAACTTTTCCTGCAAATAGGGCATTTGTGTCTACTTACCAGCTCTTGGGGTACATAGAGGATTCAGAATTGCTTATTTTGAGTCCTAATGCTTCGCCTATAGGTTATCGCTTTGAGAATGGTGATCAGTTCTTGATGGAACCACGTGATGAGCTTGCAGAGAGGGCAATCAACTACTATCAATCCGCTTATGATATGCTTAAATCAGGTCGATTGCGCGAGAGGTAGTTGATTATTTCTGATATCTTTCGCATAAAGTCCTTGCTCTTTTGTAAAAAATTCATTATATTGCTCAGAATTATGACTCTAAGTTGGGCTGTGCTGAAGATTTTAAGCCATTGTCTATACTTTAATAGTTGTCAGTAAGTTTAACAATTTAACTAGATTGGGTAAAAAATGCCTACAAATAACCAGTTAGTACGTTTTGGCAGAAAGCCAAAAGAATATAAAACCAAATCGCCTGCTTTAAAGGGAAATCCTTTTGCTAAAGGTGTATGTGTAATAGTAAAGACAGTTACTCCTAAGAAGCCTAACTCCGCTTTGCGTAAGATGGCTAGGGTTCGTCTTAGTAATGGAAATTATGTGAATGCGTATATTCCTGGTGAGGGGCATAACCTGCAAGAGCACTCTACTGTTCTTGTGCGTGGTGGTCGTGTGCCTGATCTACCTGGTGTTCGTTACCATATAGTCCGTGGAGCTTACGATACTCAGGGCGTTAAAGATCGTAAACAAGGCCGTTCTAGATACGGTGCTAAGCGTCCAAAATAGTTTAGGGAGTTATAAAATATGTCGCGTCGTCATTCTGCTGTAAAAAGAGAAGTTCTGCCAGATGTTAAATATGGTAGCATTATTATTGGAAAGTTTATTAATAACGTTATGACTCAAGGTAAGAAAGAACTTGCTGAGAAAATAGTATATAAAGCTATGGATCTGCTTCAGTCTAAACATAGAGTTGATCCTCTTGAGGCTTTTAATCATGCAATGAACAATGTTCGTCCTCACTTGGAGGTTACGTCTGTGCGTGTTGGTGGTGCTAATTATCAGGTACCTAAGTCTGTGGATGATGCGAGGGGTTTTGCTCTGGCTGGTAGATGGATTATTGAAGCTGCAAAAAAACGCTCTGGTAGCATGATTAACAAGCTTTCTGAAGAGTTGTTTGAAGCTTCGAACAATCGTGGTGTAGCTGTTAAGAAAAGAGAGGATACTCATAAAATGGCTGAAGCTAATAAAGCGTTTGCTCACTTTAGTCCAAAGAAAACCGGGAGTTAGTATTTAATATGTCAGGACATCATCAATTATCAGATATTAGAAATATTGGAATTTGCGCTCATATTGACGCGGGTAAAACTACTACTACAGAGAGGATTCTGTATTATACAGGTAAGTCTCACAAGATAGGTGAGGTGCATGAAGGCGGTGCTACTATGGACTGGATGGTTCAGGAGCAAGAGAGGGGTATTACTATTACTTCTGCTGCGACTACTTGTTTTTGGAACGATAAAAGGATTAACATCATCGATACTCCGGGTCACGTAGACTTTACAATTGAGGTAGAGCGCTCTATGCGTGTTTTGGATGGTGCTGTTGCTGTATTTGATGGTGTTGCTGGTGTTGAGCCTCAGTCAGAAGTGGTATGGCGTCAAGCTGACAAATATAAAGTACCAAGGATGTGTTTTGTTAACAAAATGGATCGTATGGGTGCTAACTTCAAGCGTTGTGTTGAGATGATGGTTGATCGTCTTGGTACAGTTCCTCTTGTAACTCAGCTTCCTGTTGGTTTGGAAGATACTTTTAAAGGTGTCGTAGATCTTATAAAAATGAAGGCCATTATCTGGAAAGATGAATCTTTAGGTGCTGAATTTTCTTATGAAGAAATACCAGCAGATATGAAAGCTGAAGCTGAAGAATAC
>JBEAVG010000010.1:0-3359 GCA_041161045.1 Pseudomonadota bacterium | reverse complement strand
GCATATTAGCATTTTTGATTGTTTTAATGCCTTATATAAAGATACTCCAGTACGTGCAAGTCCAAAAATTCCAATTTTTTTGTTTTCTTCTTTTGATAAATCTATCATAACTAATAAGTTTAGAAATATTATAATTCATAAAAAATATAAAATTTATGGTTGAATGGCAAGTAATTCCTGGATTTTCAGATTATCAAACTACAGTTCATATGATGGAAAAACATATGGAAAAAGTAATATTAGGAGAAGCTGAAGAACTTATAATCCTAACAGAGCATAAAGACGTATACACAGCAGGAAGTAGCTATGATAACAAAGAACTGCTAAAACATGATATACCTGTTGTATATACTGGTAGAGGAGGAAAGTTTACTTATCATGGACCTGGTCAAAGAGTTATATATCCCATACTTAATTTAGCATCAAAAAATAGAACAAAAGATCTAAAAAAATACATACAAAATTTAGAAGAATGGATGATTCTGACTTTGCGTAATTTCGGTATAGATGCATTTATAGTTCCTGAAAGAGTTGGTATATGGTTGCTTGACAGAGGCAAGGAAAAGAAAATAGGCGCTATTGGAGTTAGAGTTAGAAAATGGATTACTTATCACGGCGTGGCTATTAATATCTCGACTGATTTAAAAAAATTTGAAGGCATAATACCATGCGGTATTAGTGAGTTTGGCGTAACTTCATTAGAAGATATAGGAGTAAAAATAACGATGGAAGAATTCGATCAAGCTTTAAGAGAGAATTTTGCGAATATATTCTTATAATTAGTCTTATGCCAAATGTTTGTAGAAGCTATTTGATCAAGTTTCGAGGTTAAAAAGATTAAAGTAAATTTCACCTAAAGAATAACTTCAAAACTAAAAATACTAGGGGGAAGATTTTCTATCTCTCATCAAAAATAGACGAGTCGCAGGAGACGAGCAGTCCGAGCACCTTAAGCATATAAGTGATTTTTGAGGAGCTTAAGGACTCGATATCCTATACCCTATAAGCTTTTACCCTCAGTGACAAAAAACTAAAGAGACTTTATCTTAGAAGCAAGAAGACTAACCCTTCTTGAAGCTGTATTAAGCTTGTATATACCATGCTTTACACCACGCATAATTTCTGATTGCGCAATTTTGAAGGCTGATTCAGCATCTTTAACGGAACCCGCAGAAACAGCTGCTAGAACTTTTTTAATGCAAGTTTTTATTTTGCTAGACCTAGATTTATTGTTAGCTGTTCTTTTTAATGTTTGTCTATATGCTTTTTTTGCAGATGCATGATTTGCCATAATATCTCTCTAACCTATTTTCCTTCTGTTCTTGAAACAGCAGTTTTCTTCACTGCTGTGTTCTTAGCTACTGGAGCCTTAGTTGCAACTTTTTTTACTTTATCAGCAGGACCTGATGATTTGCTCTTAGGAGCCGCTTTTTTAGATTTACTTACTTCTGTAGAAACAGAATCTAATTGCCCCTGATCCATTCCATTGAAATTGTCTTGTTGTCTTGGAGTTATAGCACCTTTAGCATTAACATCTCTATCAACAAATTCTATATAAGCCATAGGAGCCATATCACCATGTCTAAAACCTGTTTTGATTATACGCAGATAACCACCTGGTCTATCCTTATATCTCGGTCCAAGAACAGAAATTAGCTTTTGAACAGCAGGCAAATCTTTTATTTTAGAAATAAGATGCCTTCTTGTAGCTAAATCAGATCTCTTAGCCTTTGTAACAAGCACCTCTAAATACGGCCTGATTTCCTTTGCCTTTGGAAGAGTTGTATGAATTTGCTCATGCATAACCAAAGAAACAGCCATGTTTGCAAACATGCTTTTACGATGTGCACTTGTTCTATTTAATTTTCTTCCTCTTAACTTATGACGCATTCTACGATCCTAAATAAATATAAAAATTAATATTGTTCTTCTTGGTATTTTCTAGAGAGTTCTTCTCTATTTTCTGGTGGCCATTCAGGGATTTTCATACCGAAAGACAAACCATAACTATGTAAAATCTGCTTTAACTCTGTCAAAGATTTACGACCAAAATTTGGTGTTTTAAGCATTTCCCCTTCAGTCTTTGTAGCAAGATCACCTATATAAACTATGTTATCACTACGCAAACAATTCTGAGAACGGACAGAAATCTCAATATCACTTATTCTTTTAAGCAGAACAGGATTAAATGGAAGAACATCTTTTTCAACTTCTTGCTCTTCTTGCTCCTCTTCAAATGTGATGAAGAATTGTGTTTGATCCTGTATAATTCTTGCAGCTAAAGCCACTGCCATTTCTGGCTGAACAGTACCATTTGTCTGAACTTCTAGAATAAGACGATCATAGTCAGTAACTTGACCAACACGAGCATTTTCTACTTTGTAAGAAACTTTAGACACAGGACTAAACACAGCATCAAGAAGTATAACTCCTATAGCAACACCTTCATCCCTTACACGAGACGCAGGAACATAGCCCTTACCCATCTCACAAACCAATTCCATTTCAAGACTAGCACCACTAGCCAAAGTACAGATTTCATGGTCCGGATTAGCTATCTCTACGTCATGACCAGTCTCAATCATACCTGCTGTAACAGTGCAAGGCCCAGTAGCTTTAAGCATAACCTTTCTTTTTTCACCAACATGCATCTTCACTATTACAGATTTAAGGTTGAGAACCACATCAACCATATCTTCCTTCACACCAGGAATAGCTGAAAATTCGTGCTCTACACCCGAAACTTTAACAGATGTGATAGCTGCACCCTGCAAAGATGATAAAAGAACTCTACGAAGAGCATTTCCCAAAGTAAGACCAAAACCTCTCTCTAAAGGCTCTACAATAATACGAGAATGATGAGGATTGTTGTCTATATTTTCGCAAACAAGCTTCGATGGCTTTATCAGTGCATTCCAATTCTTAGTTAGTGACATATCAAATTACCTAATAATAATAACGTTAGACTCTTCTACGCTTTGGAGCCTTACATCCGTTGTGAGCAACTGCTGAAATATCGCTGATTGTTGTAACAACAAAATTTTGACCAAAAACCGCCCTTAGAGCCGATTCACGCTGCGAACCAGCGCCTTGAATTTTTACAGAAACAGTACGAAGCCCATGTTCCTTCGCATCAATAGATGCTTTATCAACAACAACTTGAGCAGCATAAGGAGTAGCTTTTTTGGCCCCCTTAAAACCATGAGCACCTGAAGATGAAGAACTTATAGTATTCCCCTGAGCATCAGTAACTGTTACTATGGTATTATTAAAGGTAGCTTTAATATGAACCACACCCAAAGTGACATTTTTTCTTTTTTTCTTAACTTTACTAGCTACATTACTCATATGTATTAACC
>JBEAVG010000008.1:0-3275 GCA_041161045.1 Pseudomonadota bacterium | reverse complement strand
CTAAGCTCTGGGACCACATAAGGATCTGCGGAGCTCTGAGTATTAGCTCCCAAATCCTGTAAATGCATGTTATTTACATTAATAAAATTAGATCTTTGAGTTTTATAAACATATGCACTAGATAGCAAAAACGCTTCATCTTTATTATAATATTCCTTCAAATATGACTTATCTGATACAGAATTTAGCTTAAACCCATAATGGATATGATCTCTAGAAAAATCTCCATCCCCCGAAATGCTATATCTTTGCCTTCTTGTAGTTGTTGTAACGTTTTTGCTATCAATATTTTTAACTGCAACCCTACTATTTGTAATACTAGTATTAATCCTATAGACACCATTATGCAATAAGTGTCTAACATCAGCCTCATATAACCAACCTTTTTTACCCACTCTTGGAGTAAAAGTGACATCAAAATTTGTTCTTGGCCTCCAATACAATGGCACGCCCACTCTCTTTCTACTAACATCTGGCACTAAGAACCCTGATTGAGCAGGTGCTCCAGGCATAGGATGAGAAAAATATGGAAAAAATGCCAGAGGGATACCACGTACTTTAAACCATGCATTTTTATATACCACTTTGTGTTTATCTTCTATAATGTCTACCTTTCTAGAATTTATTTCCCACAAAGGTTTTCTATTTTTACATGTAGGACATGGTGTATATGATGCATCTATTAATCTCGCATGATTTTTACTAATCCTCTGAGCAAATTTTGCAGCAAGAACCGCATCACTTTTTCTAAAATATTGTATAAATGATGATATCAATATCTTATGAGATTTTTTTTGGAATGATATACTATCACCTAATATTAATTCCTTTTTGCCAAGGGTAGCTCTTATATTGCCATAACCATAGATTTCATCATTTTTTATATCGTAAGAAATTCTATCTGCATATATAGTGTATTTATCAATTACAGCCCTCACATTCCCCAAAGCTTCTATATATTCCTCCTGTTCATAATAATTAATTTTATCTGCTGAGAGAAAGTTATCTTCCCCATAAACAATTGCTGGTACAATAGTTATTAAGAGTAAGGACAATATGTAATTGCATATACGGAGCATTTGGAGTAGATTTTACTTTTGTAATGTCTTTCAGATGGATCATAAATCAAAAGACTCAATTATTTAAACAAAATCTTAAGTTTTATGTCTATAGAAGCAGTAAATTCTTTATCGGTTAATGAATATAGCGTCAGCGAATTATCTTCCAAAATAAAACAACTATTAGAATTTCACTGTGGATATGTAAGAGTTAGAGGAGAAATTTCAGGACTCAAGATAGCAGCATCGGGTCATGGATATCTGAACATAAAGGATGCAAACTCAATATTAGCAGCTACTTGCTGGTCTCATACGCTGAATAAACTCAAGTTCCAAATAGAAGAAGGAATGGAAGTAATCGCAAGCGGAAAAATAACATCTTATGCTGGCCAATCTAGATATCAGCTCAATATAGAGAATATAGAACCTGCTGGAGTGGGCGCTCTCATGAAGCTCTTAGTGGAAAGAAAGAAAAAACTTGAAGCAGAAGGATTGTTTGATAAGAGTAAAAAAAAGAAGCTCCCTTTCTTTCCTAAAAAAATAGGAATAGTAACATCTATAACTGGAGCAGTTTTACAAGATATCCTACATCGCATAAGGGACCGTTGCCCTATTAATGTATTAGTATGGCCGGTTACAGTTCAGGGAGATGGTGCGGCTGGGGAGATTTCATCTGCAATAATTGGCTTTAACGAACTACCTCCGAGTATGCGCCCCGAGGTATTAATAGTAGCCAGAGGTGGAGGTTCTATAGAAGATCTATGGTGTTTTAATGAAGAAATTGTAGTTCGCGCAATAGCAGCATCAGATATTCCTATTGTATCCGCGGTGGGACATGAAACAGATTTTACATTATCTGATTTTGTAGCAGATGTTAGAGCGCCAACACCGACAGCAGCAGCAGAATTTGTTGTCCCCGTACTTTCAGATTTGCGATTCACACTAGACCAAAATTTTATTAGGTTAAAGCAAAATCTTGAGCAAATTTTATCCCATAAAACTAAAATAATGGATTTTTGTAATGTAGTTTTAAAAGACCCTATGAAACTTATCTCTACTAAAGCACAAACATTAGATTTAGTTGGATTCAGGCTAATAGCAAAGATTCCGCAGATCATAGATGCTAAATTATCTATTTTAAATAGGTTATCTAGTTCGATAAATAATCCTTCAAAAATGTTGGAAATAAAATCTCTACAACTTGAACATCTTAAAGAGACATTAGTCGCATCTTTCAAAAGATATATGGAATCTAAAATTCAAAAAATAGATTTCCTTGTAAAACTCCTAGATAGTTTAGATTACAAAAATGTTCTAAGTCGTGGATTTGCTATAGTAACAGATAAAGAAGGAGAGATCTTAACTTCATCCAAAAATATATCTCCCCTTTCAGATTTGACTTTACGTATGAATGACGGAAAAGTAAAAGTCACGTCATCTCCCTTGGAAAATATCGATTAGGGCATCTATATAGAGTCCTATGGTGCTCGAACTTCTCATCTCCTACTACTCGTCTATTTTTGACACAGACAGAGAATTATCACATAGACCTTCCCTGATACGACTGAGTTCTTAGAACAGAATCTTGCCATTGAGTGAGAGCCTGAGAAAGTTGCTCTTTCCTAGAAGATAGAATAAGATCCCTAATATTCCCTGGAGCGATTATTGTATTTATATCTCTTGCTAAATATGAAACTACATATTGACCATTAACCTCTACCTGCGCCTCAGGCAAAATAGTAATTTTATGAACATCTTTTTGACGCTCTTCGTGGCCTTGATAATAAATATTAACTATAGGTTCTTGAGTAGCTGCTCCTTGATTAATATAATACCAAAAACTACCTGGAAATTTTCTTTTCAGAGCATCAGGAGCTGATTCCGTAACCATTGCTTGCGCTACCGCACTAGCCTGAGATAAAACAGCAGGATGTGCACCAGAAGGAGCTTGCTGCATATGTGTAGTAACATGTGGTTGAGGTTGAATTGTTTTCGGTTGATTTGCCTCAAATTTCAAAGCATCTACAATATTACGAGGATTAGCTATACCATGAGTACCAACGCCTAAGAATTGAAAAAGCTTTTGGGCTTTATCCTCTGCAACAATTATAATATTGCCTTTTGGATTACCTAAATAAGCATTATGTTTGGTATTAGCTGTTGTCTGGAAATCTTGCGCATCTGTTTGGTTATCAAATCTTAATTTGAACACCTTTT
>JBEAVG010000126.1:0-8049 GCA_041161045.1 Pseudomonadota bacterium | reverse complement strand
GATATACCAAATTGTTATGTTGCGGTGACTAAAAAAGCTTATGATCAGCTATCTCCTCAATTCAAGCAAAAACTGCCTGAAATTTTGAGCAAATTTACTCAGAAAGCTCATGGTCAAAATGGTATTAAACAGCTAGGAGAGGATATATACGAAGCAAAGCTAACAAATACCGATGAAAGGTTGTTCTGTAAGAAAAATATTGTAAAAAGTACAATGGATGAATGCACATCTACTTTAATTATATTTGATGAAAAGCTTAATCATAGCGAAGTAGAGAAGAGATTGCATGCTAAGCCTTTACCTGAAGAGCCTGGCCCTTCTGACTATAAGATAGAGCTTGCAGATATAGCACGAAGCCTAAATTCTTCTAGTACAGCATCACTAGAAGAGCCCGCTCCTTCTGACTGCAACATAACAGATGTATTGGAAAGCGCTCATTCAGGAAGTGAAGAATCTTGTGGTGAGATGTTCTTAATGGGAGGGGAGTAATATTCTGATGCTGCTGAGATTGTAGAATCTGTAAAAGAATTGATGCTTTAAAGCCCTATAAATACAAGGTTTTCACTATTGATAACCTCAGTTTGACGTAAGCACTGCAATTGGTTTACGTAATTTATCATTTTTTATGGAGGGTTTTTTTGGTTTGAAAGTATAAGCAATCAGACCCGAAATCAAGTTCACAAAAGCATTTGCGGGCTTTCGATGTCGCGAATGGTCTATTTGACAAATGTTTTTAAGCTGATCATTAACAGTTTTTATGAGTCCACGTTTGCTCAAATAAAAACTTTGTATTGGAGCAATAATTTTTTTCTTCAAACCTCTTTTGTCTCACTTCTGTTCGAACTAGTACAAAAACCGCATGAGCTTGGTATATGAAATATGCTAAATTTTTCTAAAATTCTAGCCATAACCGATGGTTTATGGTAGAATTTAGACTTATATTACTTGAAAGAAATTAAATAATGTTTACTAAATATTTAGATCCTAAGAATGATGTAGCTTTCAGGAAAATTTTTGGAAGCGAAAAGCACAAGAAGATACTGATACATTTTTTAAATGATATGATATGTTTTGATGGTGATGATCCTATTGTGGAAGTGACTTTTTTAAAGACGGTGCAAGATCCTGAGATTGCGTCTAAGAAGGAAAGCATAGTGGATGTTCTTTGTGAAGATTGCAAGGGGACTCAATATATTGTTGAGATGCAAGTTGCGGAGACTGCTGGGTTTGAGAAGCGTGCTCAATATTATGCTGCTAAGGCTTATTCTTCTCAATTAAACAAGGGGAAGGAAGAGGATGGTAGGTATAAGAATTTGAAGCAAGTGATTTTTCTTTCGATTGCTGATTTTGTTTTGTTTCCTAATAAGAGGGCGTATAAATCTGATCATGTTGTTTTGGATAGAAAGACTTATGAGCATGATTTGAAGGATTTTTCTTTTACTTTTTTGGAACTTCCTAAGTTTAAGAAGACTCTTGATGATGAATTGGTGAACATGGTTGAGAAGTGGTGTATTTTTTTCAAATATGCTGATGAAATGAATGATGCAGATTTGGAGAAGTTGGTTTCTAATGGGGATGTGATTATCAAAGATGCTTATGGTGCTCTTGATAGGTTTAACTGGACTGAAGCTGAGCTTAATTCATATGAGCAAGAGTTGAAGCGTGTTAGAGATAATCTTGCTGCAGAAGATGCTCGTCGTGAAAAGGAAGAGAAAAGATTAGCTGAGGCCATGGAAAGATCTCTTCAAGAAGGCTTTGAGAAAGGTATCGAGAAAGGTATCGAGAAAGGTATCGAGAAACGAAGCATAGAAATAGCTAATAATCTTTTGTTAGCAGGAGTAGATTTGGATGTGGTAAGTCGTACCACTGGTCTTACTGTAGATGAAATAAAGAAACACAGGAATTTAAATAATTAAATTGATAAACCGAAGTAACAAGTTAACAAAAAATCTTGACTTAACTTGTTATTGTTAGGCAATATACCGAGTGACAGAAGAGTGACACAGTTATAAGATGTACTAGATAAGAGTCTTTTGCTGTTGGAGTTTGTGTCAAAAAAGTAGTAGATTCAGTATCATTATATCGCAATTTGTGAGAGTGGATTGTTTATGACATATTTATTGATTGTAGTAGTGGTTATTGGGTTAGTGTTTTTGTCTGTTCGTAAGTTTTCGCCTAACTTGATGAAGCGCGAAGGGAATGTGGAGTATATTCTAAAAGATGATCCCAATGCGCAAGGAAAATACGACAGTATAAAAAACCCTCAACATAAAACACTTTCTGCAAAAGAACTTCTTGAATTATCTTGGGCTTTTTTATATGACTTAACGGAAGTGGTATTAAATAAATTTTCTTCTACAGATCAAAATAAGGTGATGGAGTGTGGCAGAACTATGGTAAAAAATGGTATGAAGTATCAGCATATAATAGAAGATGATCCAGCGCTGATTGAATCTTACGTAAAAAAGATAGAAGAACAGAAAAAAGTTGGTTCTCAAGAACAAGTTCAACGTTAGATTACTCGAGGAGTTAAAAGTGCAAAAATTTTTAAAAATATATCCTGTGTTATTGTCCTTGTTGTTATTTACAACAAGTGCTTTCGCTAGTCATCCTGAGCCTTGGCAATTTGGTTTTCAGGATCCTGCAACAGAAGTAATGTCAAATATACAGTGGTTGCATAATTTTCTTATGTATATAATGACTGGTGTTGTTGTATTTGTAATGCTTTTGATTGCTTTTGTGTGTTTGCGATACAACTCCAAAGCCAACCCTGTACCAAACAAATTTTCGCATAACGTTATAGTGGAAGTTATATGGACTATAATCCCAGTAATTATACTAATCATTATTGCAATACCTTCATTTAAGATATTAAGCGAAGCAGAACATACTCCTAAGACAGATCTGACAGTGAAAGTTGTGGGTTACCAATGGTACTGGCATTATATATATCCAGATAATGGTAATTTTGAATTTGATAGCTACATGATACCCACTAAGGATTTAAAACCTGGTCAAAAAAGGCTTTTAGAGGTTGATAATAGAGTTGTTATACCAGCAGGAAAAGTAGTCAGATTTCTTACGACTTCTGCAGATGTTATACATAGCTTTGCTGTACCTGCTTTTGGAATAAAAATAGATTCAATACCCGGAAGAACTAACGAAACATGGGTAAAAGTAGATAAGCCAGGAGTTTATTACGGGCAATGTTCCGAATTATGTGGTGTGAATCATGGGTTTATGCCGATTGCTGTGGAAGTTCTACCAGAAGCCGATTTCGAGGAATGGGTTGCTAGTGCTAAGCAAAAATTTGGTAGTTGATTATTGCTCAAATTATCACTAGCTAAACATAACTAAAATAAATAACAAATAAGGAAGTGAATTACTATGTCTGATAATCATGATACACCTCAGGGTTGGAGAAGATGGCTCTTATCAACCAATCACAAGGATATTGGTACTATGTATCTTGTGTTCGCTATAGCATCTGGAATTGTTGGTGGGTTATTTTCTCTTCTTTTTAGAATGCAACTAGCTGTTCCTGGCTCTGAGTTTTTGGGTGGAAATCACCAATTTTTCAATGTGCTAATATCTGCTCATGGCATCATAATGGTTTTTTTTATGATCATGCCGGCGCTCTTTGGGGGTTTTGGTAACTGGTTTGTGCCTCTTATGATAGGTGCGCCGGATATGGCATTTCCTAGGATGAATAACATAAGTTTTTGGCTTTTGATTCCTTCATTTTTACTATTAGGTCTTTCAGCTCTTGTTGACGGCGGCCCCGGGACTGGATGGACTGTATATCCACCTCTTAGTGGATCATTAGGGCATCCTGGTGCTGCTGTTGATATGGCTATCTTTAGTTTGCATTTGGCTGGTATGTCTTCGATTCTTGGCTCAATTAACATGATTGCGACAATATTCAACATGAGAGCGCCTGGGATGACACTTCTAAAAATGCCATTATATGTTTGGTCTATTTTGCTTACAGCATTTCTTATAATAATGGTTATGCCTGTTCTTGCGGCATGTATTACTATGCTGCTTACAGATCGTAATTTTGGCACTTCATTCTTTAGGCCAGAAGGTGGGGGAGATCCTCTACTATTTCAACATTTGTTCTGGTTTTTTGGTCATCCAGAGGTGTATATTGTTATACTGCCTGGATTCGGCATAATTAGTCAAGTGGTTGCAACATTTTCTAAGAAGCCAGTATTTGGCTACTTAGGAATGGTTGGAGCTATGATAGGCATATGCTTCATTGGTTTCGTTGTATGGGCGCACCATATGTTTACAGTAGGTCTTGGTTTCCATGCGCTAGTTTATTTTACTGCCGCTACTATGATTATTGCTGTTCCTACGGGTGTAAAAATATTTAGCTGGATAGCTACAATGTGGGGTGGTTCTATAGAATTTGATACTCCTATGCTTTTCTGTATTGGGTTTATTTTCCTTTTTACTGTTGGTGGTGTAACTGGCGTTGTTTTATCAAATTCTGCAGTGGATAGGTCTCTGCATGATACTTATTATGTAGTAGCTCATTTCCATTATACATTATCTCTTGGTGCAGTTTTTGCTGCTTTTGCTGGGTTTTATTATTGGGTTGGCAAAATGTCAGGACGTCAATATCCTGAATGGCTAGGGCAAGTGCATTTTTGGCTAACATTCGTCGGTGTAAACCTTACATTCTTCCCACAGCATTTCTTAGGTCTTGCTGGAATGCCTAGGCGTATTCCGGACTATCCGGATGCTTTCGCTGGATGGAATCTCATGTCATCTATAGGCGCTGGAGTGTCTGTTTTTGCTGCATTCTTATTTGTATATATAGCTATATACACACTTAGGAAAGGTAAGGAATGTCCAGATAATCCTTGGGGAGAGGGGGCGACTACATTAGAGTGGACAGTATCTTCTCCACCTCCGTTCCATACATTTGAAAAGCAACCTATAATCAAGTGATCACTATGGAAGCTTTGGCTATGATTTCGAGCGCGCCTGAATCAAGCGTGAAAGATTATGTAGAACTGATGAAACCACGAGTGATGTTGCTCGTGGTTTTTACATCTATTGCTGGCATTATTATTGCGCCTGGTGAAATCAATCCTGCTATAGCTATTATTTCTATATTATGCATAACAATTGGCTCTGGAGCATCGGGGGCACTTAATATGTGGTATGATTTAGATATAGATTCTATCATGCAGCGTACTCAAAAACGTCCTTTAGTGTGTGGAAAGATAGATCCAACAGAAGCTTTGTCTTTTGGTGTGATAATGTCTTTTTTTTCTGTTTTTGTAATGAGTGTATGCGTTAATTTAATTTCGGGTATAATCCTACTTTTTACAATAGCTTTCTATATTGGGATATATACCATGTGGCTTAAGAGGTCAACGCCTCAGAACATAGTGATTGGTGGTCTTGCTGGCGCACTTCCTCCTTTAATAGGCTGGACATCCGTCACGGGTACAATATCGATAGAGCCACTTATATTAGTCCTTATAATATTCATGTGGACACCAGCGCATTTTTGGGCATTGGCTCTTTATCGATCTTCAGATTATAAAATGGCAAAAGTTCCTATGATGCCTATTATAGCCGGGGATTACTACACTAAAATCCAAATTTTGATATATAGTGTTCTTACTTTCGGATCCTCCATACTTCCATTCATAGTTGGTATAAATGGGATAATGTATCTGATTGTAGCATCTATACTTGGATTATCGCTGATATATTATTCTATTAAACTTCTAAGAGAGCGGGATAATAAATCTGCCCCTAAGATGTTTTTATATTCCATATTCTATCTTTTTTGTATATTTGCGGTTATAATATTAGACCATTACATAGGAAAAATATAAATGCCCTTATCTTCACTTCATCAAAAACAAAAAAACAAAAATAGAGCTTTATTTGCATTATTAGTTCTTATGGTTGTAATATTTTTTGCTACCACCATAGTGAAATTATCACCTGGTCCTGATCATCCTTTTAAAAATGTCCAATACGGAAAACATAGATAATATTTTTAGGATTTTTCAAAAATCTAATCCAGATCCTAAAACAGAGTTAGAGTATAGCAATAATTTTACGCTTCTTGTCGCTGTGATTTTATCTGCGCAAGCTACAGATAAAGGCGTGAACAAAATAACGCCTCCGCTCTTTAAGAATTATGATACGCCTCAGAAAATAATTGCGCTTGGAGTAGATGGTCTAAAAGAATATATAAAAAGCATTAATTACTACAATACTAAGGCAAAAAACATTGTGGCGGCATCAGAAATTCTGGTATCTAAGTATAATTCTATAGTACCAGATAATTTGGAAGATTTAATTACTTTGCCGGGAGTTGGAAGAAAAACAGCGAATGTAGTTCTGAATTGCGCATTCGGGATATCTGCAATTCCGGTTGATACACATATATTAAGAGTATCTCAAAGAATTGGCCTTAGTTCGGGAAAAATTCCTGATAAAGTAGAGCAGGACTTGCTTAAGAGAATCGATGAAAAATGGCTACCAAAAGCTCATCATTGGCTTGTATTACATGGAAGATATATATGTAAAGCAAGGAAACCTTTATGCGAAGATTGTCCTATTAATAAATTCTGTGACTATTATAATGGTGCTTGAGATATAGAGGGGTTTAAATGCAATACGAACAAAAAAGCTCATCAGGTAATACAAAGACACTGATGGTTATGTTACACGGTCTTGGCTCAAATGGAGATGATCTTTTTAGTCTAGTGCCATATTTTGCTTCACATATGCCAGATGCGCATTTTTTTTCTCCAGATGGTATAGAAGTTTGCGATATGTTCGGATATGGTTATCAATGGTTTAGTCTACAAGACAGGTCTCATGAATCTATTACTAAAGAGCTAGAAAGAGTAGCGCCTTTAATATCCCAAATGATAGAGGAAAAAGCTATGAGCCTTGGCCTTACAAAAAAAGATGTGATCTTGCTAGGATTTTCACAAGGCACTATGGTTAGTCTATATCTTGCCTTAACATCAAACGCACCTTATAAAGCTGTTCTAGGTTTTTCTGGAAGATTATTCATGCCAAATAATGTCACCAATACCAAAACACCTATATGTCTAGTGCATGGAGCTGAAGACTTCGTGGTGCCATCTGAAAGCCTTGGAGAAGCAACTAGTGCCCTTTCCAAACTGGAAATTAAAGTCTCTGACTTAATGGTGCCAGATCTTGTCCATTCCATCGATATGAATGGAATAAAGTTTGCTTTGGAGTTTGTAAATTTTTTAACTCAAGATAACTCAGGCCTAAAAGGAACACTCCAGTATTAATGCTTTTAAAAAAGCATTAATAAATACACGTATAAACATACTTTAAGATACAATATCATCAATTAGAAATTAAGTTATTGGACTAATGCGATGTCTAAAGACACAAAAGTGATAGGTCAAGTATCCTTAATAGATAGACTTAAGGAATATGTAGAAGATAAATTCGCGCCTTACGAGCTATTTACCAATGAAGACAAAGTGCCATCACCAGAATTTATAGAAAAAGGTCTATGTTTTGGTCTCTGCGCATACCTAGCACATTGCGTTCTGACAGAAAATAATCCAGATATACCCCAAGCCGACATAAAGAAAAATGATCTCATTACAAATCCAGCTACAGTAGAAGAATTCTATACAGCTATAGATTTTATAAATCATTCGAAATGGCCAGATGATCCTAAATTAGAGAAAGAATTCTATCACCAGATGCAATATTTTTTAACGATCATAACGCAGCTTCATTCTGGCAAAATGCGCTCAAACGCTGAAGGTGGGTTAGTAGCTCAAAATATAGAAAATATTCTCAACGAATCCACCAGAGCTTCTGATAAGCCAACTAATAATGATTCTGTATACACTCGTAAAACTATAGCAAGTTATGCCTTTGTTACACTTGAGGAATTTATGCAGTGGGCTAAGAATGCAAAACCAGGAGACGTTTTGGCAATTGGCTCTCCTGGGCATGAAATGCTAATGTACGCCACTACACATAAAACCAATAAAGATACTGTTCTAATAGGCT
>JBEAVG010000041.1:0-8040 GCA_041161045.1 Pseudomonadota bacterium | reverse complement strand
AATAAATCCTCATCTAGTTGAGCAGTAACGTAATTCCCAGCTCTAAATTGTGACTTTAGTCTATTGATTTCATATTCACTAATACCAATATTTCTAAGCACAGTTCCACCAAGCTGAAGACCTATTTCATAATCCGAAGGAATAATGATATGAGCACCCGCTTCATAAAGCTCGTAAGAATTACGAAGATCTTTTGACCTAACGACTACTTCTAGTCCAGCAAACTTTGAAGAAATAGTACGAAGAGCTTTTTTAATTGTGACCTGATTATCTGTTGCAATTATTATAGTCAAAGCTCTATCAGCTCCAGCAGCTTTTAGAGTATCATATTGAGAAATATCGCCTTTAAAAATATGGAACCCACTATCATCTTCCTCAGTAACAAGTTTTTCATTTATATCTATAGCAATATAATTAATATCTTCAGCTTCAAGAAGTTTAGCAACCATTTTACCAACTTGACCGAAACCCCCTATAATAACATGATTTTTTAAATCACGTGTTTTGTTCTGGATTACATTAGTATAAGACAAATTATCTTTTTCGAAAAGGGTTGCAAGCCATTCTCCCATAGATGCTAAAAGAGGCGTAAATGCCATAGAACAAGTCACAACCAATAGCAAAATTTTACCAGTTGAAGAATCTATCAAATGATGATCCATAGCTAAATTAAACAAGATAAAAGCAAATTCTCCACCCTGCCCCAACAACAATCCAGACTGAACAGCTACTGATTTTTCGAAACCAAATAACATGCATAGACCTATTATAATAAGACTTTTGATGACTATAAGGCCCAAAGAAAATATTATAATCTTGGTCAGTTCTTGATAAATCTCATTAACATCAATAGTCATTCCCACACTCATAAAAAAGAGACCTAATAGTAATCCTTTAAATGGGTGTATGCTTTCTTCAGCCTGGGTACGAAATTCTGTCTCTGCAACCAATATACCAGCAGCAAACGCGCCAAGACCAGGGGAAAGCCCCATATAATCTGTCCCAGCAGCAGCAGAAAGGACTATAAGAAGAGTAAGGGCTATAAAAAGTTCATTTCCTGTTTCCATATTATCTGAGGAAATAATATTAAAAAGAGGTCTAAGCACAATACGCCCAACAACAAATAGACCTATAAGAACAATTATTGCCTTCACTACCGCAAGACCAACGGCGTTTATAATCAGAGATTCATCGCTATTTGCGAGAAGAGGAACTATAACCAAAAGAGGAACAACTATGAAATCTTGCTGTAAAAGTATAGCAAGAGAAATACGTCCAACTTGAGTCGATTGATTTTTGGTATCATTAAGTACCTGAAGCACTATAGCAGTAGATGAAAGAGCAAGCCCACCACCTATAATCAAAGCAACTTTGGTATTGTTAGTAAAAATTACCACTATTGCAGAAAGAATAATAGTTGTGATCACGACCTGTAAAGACCCAAGACCAAACACATATTTTCTCATTGCCTTTAGACGCTCTATAGAAAGCTCAAGACCTATGGCAAACAAAAGAAAAACGACTCCCAACTCTGCAAGAAGCTCTGTTTGTTTATAATATACTATCTTAAATCCATAATCTCCTATTGCCGCTCCAGCAACAAGATACCCAAGCACAGGGCTGATATTTAATTTTTTAAATATCATCACAACAAAAACTGCCGCAGCAATCAGTATCAATATGCTAGGTAGTATAATATTTTCCATGACGCCTTAATTTTATTCACAATTTCCTTGTATCATATAATATCCCAATTGAATATAAAAAAGGGAGCTAATAAAAATAAATGTCTTTTTTTTCTATCTTATGCTACAAATTTTTTTGTGATTTTTATCTTAGGAATAGCTTATGAAACCACTAACTTTGAAAGATCTATGGAAAGAAGTAACTCCCTGGTTCAAATCAGAAGAAAGAAAAATAGCTTACTTAGGGATAATTTCTCTTATATTAATGAGCCTTTGCTCTGTTTATATTGGAGTTTCACTAAACAACTGGTCTAAAGATTTTTTTAATGCAATCTCTGATAAAAATTTAGTCCATTTTAAAGCAGAAATATTTCGCTTCATCCCAATAGTAATTTTTTATATAGCAGACTCTTGCACAAGAGCCTATCTTACCGCATGGTATAGCTTCAGGTGGCGTAGATGGATGACTCAAAAACTGCAAAATCTTTGGATAGAGGATAAGCATTACTACAAAATACGAAACAAAAATCAGGTGGTTGATAACCCTGACCAACGTATAGCAAGCGATATATCTTCAGTAACATACAGTTTCATAAATCTCTTCTTATCCTTTTTTAGAGAAGGTATAAATTTTATCACATTCGGAATAATACTATGGGGTATTTCATCTAACATACCTCTCTCATTATTTGGCATACCATATCAAATACCTGGGTTTCTAGTGTGGGTTTCTATCATATATTCCATAGTTGGTATAATAATTACATTTAGAGTTGGTAGGCCAATTATTGATCTTGATAGAGCGCAGGAAAAATGCGAAGCTGACTTTCGTTATGGCCTTATGAGAATTAACGAAAGAAGGGAAGAAATTGCAACATTTTCTGGAGAGTTAGTAGAACAAAAAAGATTAACCGATTTATTTGTTGCTCTAACAATAAATTATTATCAAATTCTAAAACGAGCTATATACATAAATCTATTCCAAAATTTCTATCTTAATATCCAAACTTTTATACCACTTTTTATAGTCGGTCCTGCTTATTTTGGTGGAGCAATTACTATGGGAATTTTAATGCAAATAAGAGGCATGTTTAGTGAGGTTAGTAGTTCATTGATGACCCTCTCAACATCTTACACAAACATCGCATCTCTTATAGCCTCCATGCAACGGATTGTGAATTTCAGAGAACAAATTTCTTCTGTAAATGATTATAAAGTTAATATAATACGCAAAAACTATATTGAAATTAAAAATTTAAACCTCATGAATCCAGCCGGAGATCTTATATGGAAAGTACCCAATATAAGAGTTGAAAAAGGTGAACATAAAATTCTTATGGCTCCTTCTGGACGAGGTAAAACATCACTTCTAAGAGTAATGGCTGGTCTTTCTGACTTTTATAATGGCGAAAGCCCAACGGTTCCTGAAGAAATGATGTTTATACCACAAAGACCTTACATGCCAGTAGGAACGTTACGCGCTTGTCTTTCTTACCCTTCCACAGATCAGAGCGATGATAAGCTTATTCCTATAATGAAAAAAACTCATTTAGAACATTTGATACCTATGCTTGATATCGAACAAGACTATCAACAAACTCTGTCAGTAGGTGAACAGCAAAGAGTGAATTTTGCAAGAATACTTCATCATAAACCAAAATGGCTCATGATGGATGAACCTATATCTAGTCTTAATAAAGATTATATAGAAGATCTAGCGAAATTATTAAAAAATGAACTAAATGCTACCGGAATGCTTATCATTACTCACACACAAATTCCGTATTTCGACGAGGTAATAAAAGATGAAGGAGATGATACTTGATATTATATCTGCTACTGAAGCAGCAGCAATAGGAGCATATGATTTTAAAGGATCTGGTAACGAAACAATGGCAGATGCTGCTGCTGTTTGCGCTATGCGTAATGTCTTAAATAATTTACCCATAACAAGCACTATAGTAATAGGCGAAGGAGAAAGAGACAAAGCCCCCATGCTTGCTATAGGAGAAAATCTTGGCACTGGCGGTATGAAACTTGATATAGCAGTTGATCCATTAGAGGGCACTACAATTCTAGCGCAAGGAAAAAAAGGAGCTCTCTCTGTACTTGCTTGTACTAAATCTGGAGATATCCTTAATGCACCTGATCTTTATATGGAGAAAATAGCAATAGGATTTGATTTCACCGAGAGGATAATAGATCTGGACTGCGTTCCCTCTGAAAATTTAAAAAATATTGCCGCTGCAAAAAGATGTAATATTTCAGATCTGAGAGTTATGATATTAAACAGACCACGCCACGAAGAATTAATTGCAAAAGTACAGGAAGCTGGAGCAATTGTAACGCTAATAAGTGATGGTGATATAGCCGCTGTAATAGCAACATCGATTCCCACAACTGGTGTAGATGTTTATATGGGAATCGGGGGAGCGCCAGAAGGTGTACTAGCAGCTGCATCGCTTAAAACTTCTGGTGGACAAATGTGTGCTAGGCTTATTGCAAATAGTAATGAAGAGAAAAATAGGGCTACAAAACTTGGTATTTTAGATCTTAAAAAACAATATTTTGTAAATGATATGGTAAAATCAGACGCTTTATTTTTAGCAACCGGTGTAACTGACGGATATCTGGTTGAGGGTGTAAGCTATGTAGGTAACAAAATATCCACTGAAACTTTGGTAATGTTTTCACAAGATAGAACTATAAGAAAAATAAAAAATATTAGAAATGCATAAATCGGTTACAAATAAAATATGGAAAAATAAAGATATACCCTCAAGCCTTATATCTAAACTGATACAACAATTTGAACTTAGCGAACTAACAGCTAGACTTGTTGCATCTAGAACACCAGATATAGATTCTGTAGGCGATTTTCTTAATCCAAAAATCAAAAACCTAATGAGCAACCCTTATGATCTATTGGATATGGATAAAGCAGTTGAGAGGACTTTATCTGCGATTAAGAATGGAGAAAAAATATGCATTTATGGTGATTACGATGTAGATGGGGCGACTTCTTCTGCTTTACTAAAAATAATTTTTGATCAATTAAATGTAGAAAATATTGTATATATACCTGATCGAATGAAAGATGGATACGGTCTTTCCAATGGGGCTCTTACAAAAATTAAATCAGAAGAAGCTTCACTAGTAATTACTGTTGATTCAGGATCCATGGCTCATGAAGCTATAGATTTTGCAAATCAAATTGGCCTTGATGTTATAGTTATAGATCACCATTTGGCTATCGAAAAACTCCCAGAAGCAGTTGCAATTGTAAATCCAAATAGATTAGATGAAAAAACCAAATACAAATATCTAGCCGCAGTAGGCGTTGCTTTTCTTTTTGCTACTGCATTAATCAGCTCTCTAAAAAACAATGGTTATTTTGAAGAAAAAAATCTTATTATCCCAAATTTGATAGATCTTTTAGACATAGTAGCACTAGGAACAGTTTGTGACATGATGCCTCTTGTAGGACTTAATAGAGCATTTGTGAAACAGGGGTTAAAAATCCTATCTAATAGAAAAAATATAGGTATTAAAACACTATGTGATAAAGGGGGCATAGATCAAACCCCTTCTACATATCATTTAGGTTTTGTTCTAGGGCCAAGAATAAATGCCGGAGGGAGGGTAGGAGAATCATTCTTAGGGAGTAAATTGCTGTCCACAAATTCAGAAATTGAGGCGCAGGAAATAGTAGAAAAATTAGAACAATTCAATAATGATAGAAAAAGAATTGAATCTGAAATTTTACAAGAAGCTATCGAATTATCAGAATTAGAAAAGGAAAAAAATATTATACTTGTATCCGGGAAATGGCACCCAGGGGTTATAGGGGTTGTAGCGGGGAAGCTGAAAGAATTATATAAGAAACCAGTAGCTGTTGTTTCTAACATAGATGGATTATCTAAAGCATCTTGTAGATCTATAAAAGGAATAGATTTTGGTTCAGCTTTGTCCGAAGCAAAGCTCCTTGATTTGGTTGATGTAGGAGGTGGACACGCAATGGCAGCGGGTTTTACAACTTCAGAGAAAAAATTAATTCCATTGTCAGAGTTTTTGAATGAAAGATTTAGCAAATACAAAGACGCAATAGAATCTGCTAAAGTTTTTGAATATGAGATAGAAGTAACATCTAGCGGTATATCTGAAAAATTGTATAAAGAAATCCACGAACTGGCACCATTTGGAAATGGTAATTATGAACCAATAATTAGAGTTAATGATTTGTTTGTAGTAAAAGCTCATATAGTGGGAGAAAAACATATTAGTTGTCTATTAGCCAGTGATAGAAATTCCTACAAAGGAGAGGCTATCAAGACTATAATTTTTAATTCTGTCGGCACATCAATAGAAGAATTTGTAATGTCAACCATTCCTCATAAAATTTCCATTATCGGGACTATACAGATGCAGCATTATAATGGTAAATCCTATCCTCAAATAGTAGTTCAAGATTTAATAGTTTAATGCTAATAAAAACCATAGTATAATAGAACAAAATACAATTTGGTACTTAGATGTCAAAATCAGTTTATATAACTCATGCAGCTCGTACTCCTGTATGCAACCTAATGGGTTCATTGTCCAGTATCTCGGCTATAGATTTAGGATCTACTGTTATACAATCTCTTTTAGAAAAAAGTGAACTCTCTAAATTAGATATCTCAGAGGTTATACTAGGCCAAGTCCTTACAGGAGGCTCTGGACAAAATCCTGCAAGGCAAACATCTATAGCTTCTGGATTGCCATTTGAAATCCCTGCTTTTACCGTAAATAAAGTATGCGGTTCTGGCCTTAAAGCAATAGCCCTCGCTTACGAATCCATCCTCTCTGGGAATAGCGAAATAGTAATAGCAGGAGGGCAAGAAAATATGTCAAAAGCAATGCATGCTTCATATATAAGATCTGGTATAAAAGCAGGAGATCTAAACCTTACAGACATGATGATGTATGATGGCCTTACAGACGCTTTTTCTAAAACTCCGATGGGTATTACAGCAGAAAATGTAGCAAAAAAATTTGCTATCACGCGGGAAGCGCAAGATCAATTCTCATTAGAATCTCAACAAAAAGCAGCAATAGCACAGAACACCGGACGCTTTGTAAATGAAATTGTTCCCGTAAAAATTCTCACAAAAAAAGAAGAAATAATTGTTGATAAGGATGAGTTTATAAAACCTAATACAACTCTTGAAGGCCTCGCAAAATTACGCCCAGCCTTTTTACAAGAAGGCACAGTAACCGCTGGAAATTCTTCTGGAATTAATGACGGAGCTGCAGCAGTTATTGTAGCGTCTGAAGAAGCAGTAAAAAAACACAAGTTAAAGCCTATTGCACGTATAGTTTGTTATGCAAGATCAGGAGTAGATCCTAGCATAATGGGTGTAGGTCCATTGTATTCTACAAAAGCAGCACTAACAAAAGCAGGCTGGAGTCTTTCTAACGTTGATCTATTAGAAATCAATGAAGCATTCGCGTCTCAAGCTGCATATGTTGTAAAAGAATTAGGAGTTGATCCAACAAAAGTAAATGTAAATGGTGGATCAATAGCTATAGGCCATCCAATAGGAGCAAGTGGAGCAAGAATAGCAGTAACTTTACTACATGAAATGATTAAACGTAAATCAAGATATGGTATTGCAAGCCTTTGTATAGGCGGTGGCATGGGTATTTCAATGGGGTTCGAAGCGGTCTGACCTGCCAAAATACTAGGAAAATTTGCTGTATCTTGTCAAAAATATACGAGTAGTAGGAGATGAGCAGCCCGAGGAGCGGAGCATATGAGTGATATTTGAGGAGCGCAGGACCCGAAATCCTCCGCCCTAATCGACATTTTTCACGTGAGACTACTTCTCTTTAAAAGCTCTGAACATATTGTCCGTAACTGGATCAAGCAAGTACCTCATCAAAGTTCTAGTACCAGTAACTATATTTACGTCAACACCCATACCAGGAAGCAATGTTAAATTAAGACGCTTAGCTTCTTTATTAAACTCGGTCATATCAATTTCTATATGAGCTATATAATAAGCCCCTTCCATACCTGGTTGAGGTTGTTTTTCTTGAACTAAATCAGGAGAAACAGATATAACAACACCCACAAATGTTGGAGTAGTACGCCCCTTAAATGCTGTAAAATTCATTTTAGCTTTTAATCCAGGATGAACATATGCGATATTTTTAGGAGATATTTTGGCCTCTACTATTAATGTATCTTTTTCAGGAGACACTTCTGCAATTTCTTGCCCGCCGGCAACAAAACCGCCTATTGTAGCAGTATTTATCACATTGACTATACCATCTACTGGTGAAACAATTAATGCTCTTTCTAATGCATCTT
>JBEAVG010000079.1:0-2546 GCA_041161045.1 Pseudomonadota bacterium | reverse complement strand
GCCAATCTCTTCCATCAAACACCTTGGCCTTGATATAGCCGCTATCTGTAAGATTTTCATAATCTCCAGGAAATGGATTTATTGCATCATCATTCAAATAAAGCATCACATCTCCAAGATTGGCCCTAGAAACATCATCGATATATTTTATAAATACCTTACCTGTTAAATTTATTTCCTGAGGAATCGGTGGCATATCTTAGGCCTCAAATAGAATGCTTACATTGATATTCTTAGACTCAAGGGCTACTTCTGGTTCAAAGTTATTGCTAGGAGAAATATGAAGAGTATTTGTTACCGCTGCAATATCAGAAAGCATATTTGAGTCAAACTTTATTTTGCTTTCAAAACACATCATTTTTATAGTAGCTTTAACTGATAAATTACGCTCAGCCTTTGCTTTCCTTACAAGATCTATAAGCTCTATCATAACTTCACCCTCTAGCATTTTTTCTGTATCTAAAACAAAATCTGCTGCTATAGGCCACATACCCCTTTGATGAACAGATTTGTCAGATGAAAATAGCAAAGAATATAACTCATCTGTTATATGAGGAACAAACGGAGCAAATAGTTTGAGCAAAGTTTTTAATATCCAATATAAGGTAAGTATTGCGCTTTCTTGACCTTTGTCATTCTGACCAGATTCGTTGTAAGCTCTAACTTTCACAAGCTCAAGATAATTATCACAAAAATCTTTCCAGAAAAATTCCTCAACAACATCCCTAGCAATAGCATATTCAAACTCATCAAAATGACGAGTTGAAAGCTCTATAACCTTATGCATTTTGCTAATTATCCAAAGATCCGTTGAGCAAAAAATTCTACCTAAATTGATATTTTCTCTAATGCTTGTCCCATAGTCTGTAATTTTATCAAAATGTATAGAAGCAAACTTTGTTGCATTCCATAATTTATTGACTAATTTTTTGCCATTTTTAACTATATCTTCAGAATAAGCAGTATCAGCACCCAACCTTGAAGTAGATGCCCAATATCTTATAACATCAGAGCCATATTGCTCAAGAAGATTTCTTGGATCAACTATATTTCCTTTGGACTTTGACATCTTAGTTTTATCTTCAGCAAGACACCAACCACTTATCATAATATTTTTCCATGGAAGAGAATTCTCATGAAGATAAGCTTTAAGCATAGTATAAAATGCCCATGTTCTTATTATCTCATGAGCTTGTGGACGAAGATCTGCTGGAAATAACTTTTTATGCCTCTCATGATCAATAGCAAATTCTTCAGAGATAGCAAGACTACTAAGCTGAGGAGACACAGAGCTTGTAGCCCATGTATCCATCACATCCATATCAGGCTCTACCTCTTCCTTACTATAACCTATAGGAATGTCCTTAAGAGGATCAACAGGAAGTTGTGCAACATCCGCAAAGAGAACTTTCCCTTCCTCACCTGCTCTTTTAGAATACCAAGCCGGAAATGGGACTCCAAAAAATCTTTGCCTACTAATACACCAATCCCAAGCTACGCTATTCGTCCATGAGTCTAGACGAATTTTCATGTTTTTAGGATGCCATTGAAGATCTTTCGCTTTTTCTAAGATTGCTTCTTTATGCGCAATAGTACGAATAAACCATTGTGGAGCAGTTATAATTTCTAAAGGAGCTCCAGACCTCTCGGCACATTTTACCGCATGATTTATAGGATCTTGTTTTGTAAGAAGATTTGCATCTTTTAGCATCTCTATAATCTTACTCCTAGCATCTGAAGCTTTAAGACCTATCAACTCATTTCCATATTTATGAGAATCATTAGGTATATGCTCAAGCATAGAAGAATCAATTTTCCCATATTTATTCAATATGATTTTCAGTGGCAATTTATGTATTTTCCACCAGTTTACATCCATTGTATCCCCGAAAGTACAACACATAACAAGACCTGTGCCCTTTTCTATTGATACATTCTCATCAGGCAAAAGTGGAACCTTTACACCAAATAAGGGAGTAGTCGCAAACTTTCCTTTTAGATTCTTATATCTAGAATCATCAGGGTGGAAGAACACAGAAACACAAGCCGGCAAAAGCTCAGGCCTTGTAGTTGCTATATGAAGATCATTCCCTTCATCTGTTTTGAATATAATCTCATTCATAAATGAAGAATGCTCTTTATCTTCGATATCAGCTTGAGCAAGCGCTGTCTGATCTATAGGATCCCATAAAATAGGCTGAGCTTCCCTATAAACCTCACCTTTTTTTACAAGATCTAAAAAGGACATTTGAGAAATTTTACGAGACTGAGCACTTATAGTTTGATATTCAAGAGACCAATCTACAGAAAGGGCTATATCGTTAAATAATTTTCTAAATTTCTCTTCCTCTAACTCAACTACTTCTTCGCATACGGCTATGAATTCATCTCTATCCATCTGTACTGCGCGAACTTTTTTTTGCTTTTCTACCAGCCTTTCTGTAGGAAGACCGTTATCATCAAAGCCCATAGGATAGAAAATATTCTTACCCCTCATACGCTGAAAACGCACAACGAAATCCGCCTGGGTATAACTAAAAATATGC
>JBEAVG010000053.1:0-7691 GCA_041161045.1 Pseudomonadota bacterium | reverse complement strand
GCTAAACGATCAGCTTCTTTATGTAGCTGCTGAGCATTCAACTGCTCCTCTAAAAACTGTTCTATTTGATCTTCATTTCTTAAATTGCCCTGAGTACTTTGAAATTGAAATTCTGCTAAGGTTTTAGAAATAGCAGTAAGAATCTTAACTGCATCATCATCGTGATCAATATTAGAGACAACTTTTCCATTAATCTCAACCAAACCCTCTAACCCCTTTTGGGAATACCCCTCCAGCGAACTCAAAAAATCCTGAAAAAACTTTTTCGATGGGTTAGCATCATTTTGGTAATAAATTGTCACAACAGAAAGCCATTTTACTAAAAGAGCTTTTCTTAAACTGGTAACATCAGCATCTAGTTGCAAAAGATCACATTTTTCTTTGATTTTATTGAATAATTCTTCAACTTCAGCATTATGAGCCCCTATTGCCGGTAATTGCACAAGAGGTTTTGTTGCTTTTGAAGGCGTAAGCCTTGCTACAACTTTGTCCGCAGCTTGGGTCCAAAAGTTTTTTTTTCCAGGTGTCGATGGTGGCGTTGTTGTAATACCTTTTGTTCGAGGCGGTGTTGTTGGGAATTGTCTTTCTTGAGCCATAAATATCTATCCTTGACTAAAATTCTTTAGTTTTTGTTGCTTTATTGTTAATAATACACAGTATATTATCAGAAAGTATTAATAAAGTCAAGTATTTTTTAATGATTTGAGTTGTTACGACCTTTGCATAATACTATATTTCAAAATCGAATGACTATTATGGAAATTTGGCACGTAAGACTATTAATCTATGCCACGCTAGAAATATTAAATAATTTTAATAATAGAAAGGTGTGATATGATGAAATGACTATTTAGTCTTATGCGCCAAATGCTCACAGAGGCGATTTGATAAGGTTTTTATGTTTAAGACTAAAGTAAATTTCCCCTAGTGGAATAACTTAAAAACTAAAAATACTAAGGGAAAATTTGCTGTCTCTCTGTCAAAAATAGACGAGTAGTAGGAGATGAGCAGTCCGAGCACCGCAGCATATAAGTGATATTTGAAGAGCTTAAGGACGCGAAATCGACGCCCTAATCGACATTTTTCACGAGAGACTATTTATCTTTCATCATAGCTGTGAATGAACTCTCGGCTACAACCTTGCCTTCAACTTTAGCTTCGGCTTTAAATTTCCAAACATCCCCTCTATTTTGCTCAACGCTTGCATAAATATAAAGAGTATCACCTGGTTGAACTATTTGCCTAAATTTTGCATTATCTATTGCCATAAAGAATACTGATTTTTCTGCAGCTTTTGCGCCTGTGGTTTTAGCAATAAGCACAGCCGAAACCTGAGCCATAGCCTCCACTATAAGAACTCCAGGCATTACTGGCATATCTGGAAAATGCCCAGTAAATTGCGGCTCATTAAATGAAACATTTTTAATACCTAGAATAGACTTACCAGCTTCATATTCTATTATTCTATCAACGAGAAGCAAAGGATAACGATGTGGTATCATGTTCAGAATTTCAGTAATATTTATTTGCTCACTCATATTATTCTCCTAATGACCTACTAATTTTTTAAGTGCTATATTTTGTTTCTGCCATTCACGAATAGGAACAGCGGGAGTACCGAAATACATACCACCAACTTCATTTATAGATTTAATAATTCCAGACTGCCCTGCTATTTGAGATTTATCAGATATATGAACATGCCCAGCAACGCCCACCTGCCCACCTAAAGCACAATAATTCCCTATAGAGCTACTACCAGCAACCCCAACCTGCGCGACAAGAACCGATCCTACACCCACCTCGACATTATGACCAAGCTGTACTAGATTGTCTATCCTAGCGCCTTTCTTTATAATGGTATCGTTCACAGAACCACGATCTATAGCACTATTAGCACCAATTTCTACATCATCCTCAATAATCACAGAGCCAATATGAAGGATCTTTTTATGCCTGCCATGCTCTGTAGCAAACCCAAAACCATCCTGCCCTATTCTAGCGCCAGGAAGAATCACAACATCATTTCCAATAGACGCATAACTTATAGTAACATTGGAATCTATTCTCGTATTGCTGCCAATAGTCACGCCATGACCTATAAAACTGTTGCTACCTATACTAGCACCATCCCCAATTTCCGCATCATCTTCAATAACAACATTATGCCCTATATAAACACCATTTCCTAACTTGGCTTTAGGAGATATATAGGCCGATTTTTCAACATGGTTTTTATATTTTACTTTAGATTCATAAAATAAATCTAGAATTTTTGCATAAGCATAATAAGGGTTAGGATGGATAATACACCAAAGCTCTGGACTCCTTTCTCCCAGAGCAATATCAGGCTTCATCACGCATACTGTAGCTTTTGTTGTTTTTAATAATGGAAGATATTTTGTATTATTTAAAAAAGTAAGGTCACCATTATTAGCATTCTCTATAGAAGATACATTACTAATCTGAACCTTAGACGCCATATCATGAAGATCACTAGGAGATATGATCTCAGCATTTACATGATTTGCTATATATTCTATGTCAAATGGCCCTAAATTCTTAAAAAATCTGGAATTCATTCTAACTTGCTTTCTTACGTTGAGTCTTTGTAGATCTTTCCTGAATGATAGGAGTAATATCTCCATTAACTACATCCTTAGTAATTAATACATTCTTACCCTTATAATCCTTAAGATGGAACATAGTGTCTATCAACATATTTTCTATGATAGCCCTAAGTCCCCTAGCTCCTGTTTTTCTTTCAAGGGCCTTTTCCGCTATCTGTTCTATAGATTCAGCATCAAATACTAATTCTACATTATCTAAAGAGAACAACTTCTTATACTGCTTAGTCAAAGCGTTTTTAGGCTCAGTAAGGATTTGGACAAGAGACTTTTTATCTAACTCTTCTAAAGTAGCAATAACAGGTAAACGCCCAACAAACTCAGGGATTAAACCAAATTTGACTAAATCTTCAACATCAAGCTTACTAAGATATTCCGAAACTTTCTTATCTTCCTTAGTTATAACCTCAGCGCCAAAACCTATACTATTATTAGCTGTGCGTTTTTGTATGATTTTTTCGATACCACCAAAAGCACCACCAAAGATAAATAAAATATTTGTTGTATCAACTTGCATAAAATCCTGCTGTGGATGTTTTCTACCACCTTGTGGTGGAACTGATGCTACAGTACCTTCCATAATTTTCAAAAGCGCCTGCTGGACCCCTTCCCCAGAAACATCTCTAGTAATAGATGGATTTTCTTCTTTACGAGAAATTTTATCCACCTCATCAACATAAATAATTCCACGTTGGGCTTTTTCAATATTATAATCAGCAGCTTGAAGCAGCCTTAATATGATATTCTCTACATCTTCACCAACATATCCGGCTTCAGTAAGAGTAGTAGCATCTGCCATTGTAAAAGGAACATCCAAAATTCTTGCTAAAGTTTGTGCAAGAAGAGTTTTTCCAGAACCAGTAGGACCTACTAAAAGAATATTAGATTTAGAAAGTTCTACTTCATCTACCCCAGCATCCAAATATTCCAAACGCTTATAGTGGTTATATACAGCAACAGAAAGGACTTTCTTGGCAAATTCCTGACCTATAACATAATCCTTTAAAGAACTATAGATATCCTTAGGACTTGGAAGTGAGCTAGCTTTTTTTTCAACATTTATCTTAAGCTCTTCTTTTATAATATCATCACAAAGATTCACACATTCATCACAAATAAAAACTGTAGGTCCAGCAATAAGCTTTTTTACCTCATTCTGATGCTTCCCACAAAAAGAACAATGAAGGGTTTTTGTTGTATCTTTACTTGTCATTATTACTAATCCTAAAATTATAAATTTTCACTAAATTGTTTATATACTAAATAGCTTATGCAATAAAGTATTTTCTGTTTTTGTATCTGCCACCTTTAGACTCAAGGATAAATCTTATTACCCTTAATTCCTAATATAAAATAGAAATTTTATTACCAGGAGATCTAAAAACCTTTCCAGCAAGCTCTAACTCTAATATTATCACATAAATAATAGACATAGGAAGATTTGTATGACTATGTATAGAATCTATATCTATCGGAGTTGCAGAAAGCATATCTATAACAGACTTTCGATCTAAATCAGAAATATCGTATTGTGGTAATTTATTATTGACAATCTCGTTACCACAATTCTCTTTAAATTGCCCCATAAAGCTGCTGCTATAACGCATAACAAGCTCTAACACATTTTCTGAAGACTCAATCAAATGAGCGCCTTCCTTAATTAGTTTGTTGGTACCTTGACACCTTGGATCCATAGGAAAACCAGGCACAGCACCAACTTCACGCCCCTGCTCCAAAGCAGCACGAGCTGTAATAAGAGAACCTGATTTTAAACTAGCTTCTATTACTATAGTAACCATAGATAAAGCTGATATAATCCTATTCCTTTGAGGGAAATGTTGAGCAAGAGGCACAGAACCTACCGGAAGCTCAGCAACAATCGCACCCCCAGATTTTGAAATTTGCTCATATAGTTTAGCATTTTCTGGAGGATATATATGGTCAAGACCACCAGCAATAACAGCAATAGTCGAAGAAATAGATGCTTGATGAACAGCAGTATCAACACCCCTAGCAAGACCAGAGACAGTTGCTATATTATTTTTAGTCAAATCTCTGGCTAAAATTTTAGTAAAATTAATACCGTTTAAAGAAGAATTTCTTGCACCCACTATAGAACAAGAAATCTTACCAAATATAGATTTTTCACCTAAATAACTTATAACAGGAGGAGGATCCGAAATATTACGCAACAAAGATGGATATTCTGGATCAAAATAAGCCAGAACATCCCCACCGATAGAATGTAAAGCCGATAGTTCCTTTTCTACTAAAAAAGTGTCACAAACTTTGATAGGTTTAGAACGACCTCCCTTAATAGAAAGCTCAGCAACATGATTCAAAGCGTTTGAAGCCGAACCATAAAATTTTAGCAAATTATAAAAAGTCCGGACACCAACATTTTCACTACGGATTAAACGTATAGTGTCCAGAAGCTCCTTAGTAGGAGCAAGATATTTAGGCACAATTATAGCTTTTCAGCATTAGATGCAAGATAATCTGCAATTCCATCAGAAGATGCTGTGATTGCTTCTTTACCTTTAGACCAACCAGCAGGACAAACTTCACCATATTCTCTGTGATGTTCCATAGCAGAAAGGATTCTGATGATTTCATCCACATTTCTACCAAGAGGCAAATCATTAATATGCATATGACGTAAAATAAAGTCTTGGTCTATTATAAATGTCCCACGCATAGCTATACCATCATCATTAAGGACATTATATGAATTAGAAATTACCTTATTAAGGTCAGAAACTATAGGGAATTGAACATTACCAATACCCCCGCGATTATGCGGAAGCTGCTTCCACGCCAAATGTGAAAAGTGAGAATCAACACTAATAGCAACAACTTTAGCATTATGAGCTGCAAACTCACCCAATCTATTATGAAATGCAATGATCTCTGAAGGGCATACAAATGTAAAATCTAACGGGTAAAAGAAAACCACCCCTTTAGAACCATCTAGATATTCTTGCAATGAAAAATCAAATTCTATCTCATTATCTGGCATAACTGCTTTTGCATGAAAATTAGGCGCTTCCTTGCCAACAAATGCTTTCATAACTCATTCTCCTTATTTTTTTATACTTCACACACTATGGTAACATAAATACGCCTATTCGGCAAGGACTTAGACTTAAAATTATAGGTATTTAACTCCCACTCATCCCACCATATCAAAATCTTCCATTTTTTTACGCAAAGTATTACGGCTTATTCCAAGTATAGACGCAGCTTGAGCTTGAATATTATGCGTATATTTCAAAGTCTCTGCTATAGTAACCTTCTCAACCTCTTTTACTACCAAATCGTAAAGACCAGAATTGGGAGAATCACCTTCATGTATAGCGAAATACTCCTTTAAGTGATTACTCAAAAAATCTGATATAGATTGACGTTTTGCTGACATATTTTACCTTAATTATACAAACCAATCTGGTATAGAAAAAAACATCTTATCATTCTGTAAGTATGAAAAAATGGTCTATTAATTCTTATATTTTATTTTCAACTCATAACAGAGTCATAGAAGTTTTCTATCAATTGTTTCACTGCTAAAGCAGAGTTTATCTGATTTACACTTGCTCTGAATTCGCTAGACTTGGGCAACCCTGAGCTATACCACCCTAAGTGTTTACGCGCCATCTTAAAACCAACGTCTTCACCATAGTAAGTTAGCATAGCATCATAATGCTGAAGCACAACATTTTTTTGCTCTAAAATAGAAGGTTCAGAGATTTTTTCACCGGTGTTTATGTAATGAGCCACCATATTCGGAAGCCATGGCTTGCCATAAGCACCCCTTCCTATCATTATTCCATCAGCTCCAGAATCCTCTAAGGCCTTAGTTGCGGATTCAAAATCCACAATATCACCATTTGCAATAACTGGAATTTTTACAGCATTTTTTACAGAGGATATAAATTTCCAATCCGCTGAACCAGAATAAAATTGTTGTCTTGTTCTTCCATGAACTGTAAGCATCTTAATACCAACATCTTCTGCAATTTTTGCAAGCTTTGGAGCATTTTGAGAATCCAAATCCCACCCCTTTCGCATTTTCATAGTAACTGGTATTTTAACAGCTTTAACGGTAGCCTCTAAAATCTGAGCCGCGAGAGCCTCGTCCCTCATTAAAGCAGAACCAGCATAACCACCCACTATCTTTTTTGCAGGACAACCAAAATTTATATCTATAATCCTAGCACCCATATCCTCATTCATCTTAGCAGCTTCCGCCATAACTTTAGGATCGCATCCAGCAAGTTGTACCGAAGCTCCCGTAGCATCATCTTCTATAATTGCGCATTTATGCATAGATTTCTTGGTTTCAGCAATCATGGCCCTACTAGCCACCATTTCGGAGACTACAAGCCCAACACCAAAACTCTTTACTAATTTTCTAAATGGAAGATCTGTAACACCAGACATAGGAGCTAGTATAACATTACAAGAGAGTTCTATATCTCCTATCTTAACTGGATTTTTAAATGACATATCAAACACTCTCTCTAGTTTTAGAATAAAAATCCAATTTATCTTGCAGCTTATTTATAGAAATTCCTAGAATATTAGCAGCAGCAGCCGAATCGCCCAAACAATGCTTTAATGTATTAGAAATAAGATTGCGCTCAACATCTTCAAGTTTTTGACCAGTAAATTTCGTTGCTTTTAGCATCAAATCTGCAGGCATGATTTGCTCATTTTTTGAAAGCAGAACAGCTCTATGCATAGTATTTTCTAGCTCTCGAATATTACCTGGCCATTCATAGTCTTTTATGACTTCTAGCGCTTCATCAGACAAGGGTTTTTCTGAAAGATTATTACTAGCAGAATATTTTTTTATAAAAAATATACATAATTCTTTCAAATCCTCTTTACGTGCAGCAAGAGGTGGTAACTCTATATTGACTATATTGAGCCTAAAGAATAAGTCCTCCCTAAATGTACCTTTACGAATTTCTTCTTCCAAGTCTCTATTAGATGTAGCTATAATCCGCAGATTCACTTTTATAGGATGACTACCACCTACCCTATCAATCTCTTGCTCCTGAA
>JBEAVG010000138.1:0-5648 GCA_041161045.1 Pseudomonadota bacterium | reverse complement strand
ATTTTGCAAGAGACATTGTTTTTGATAAGTTTAAACCTTTGCATATTATTAATATAGGTAATACAGGTGATAAGGTTTTTTTTAGCAATAATAATAATTATATTTCAATCATATACATTAGCGGATGTTGTAAAAAAAGGTGATGTAGTAATGATTGCTAACGGTGATTATGACGTTTTTATCAATACTACAGAAGAAGAACTAGCCCCGATTGTTAAAGAGCTTGGAATTCCTATTGGTGGTACTCAAGTCGTAGAATTAGATTATTTGAATAATTTGATAAGCAGGTTTAAGCCTATTAAAACTTCATTTGGTGGTAGCGCCGCAAATACAGCTTACATACTTTCTCGCCTTGGAAAGAACAATGGAATATATGTTTTATTATCTGATGAAAAAATATCTAAAGGATTTATACGAAATCTTGAGAAAGCGGGTGTTAAAAACTATGGGGCATATATTTCTAAAAAAGATAGAGGCAACCATTCCGTTATGACTAAAGTGGCGGTATTCATTTCTGGATCTAAAGCTACTAATCAATCTGAACGTACTTTTGTTGCTTATAAAGGTTTAAGCGGGGATTTTTCAAAAATAAAATTTGATCTATCTCACATCAAAAACTATAAAATTCTCTATATTGAGGGATACGCCTTTAGTGCTAAGAGTAAAGATGTAATATTTGATGCTATAAATGAAGCAAAAAAACATAATGTAAAGGTCCTTTTTGCTCCATCTAGTCCATTTTTTGTAAAAGCATATAAGGAAGATTTTGAGAAAATAATAGATCTTTCAGATATAGTTTTCACCAATAACAATGAACTTTCGACTCTTTACGAGGATAAAGATATAGAAATTTCTATCAAAAAACTCGCAAAAAGAGCTGAATTGACAATAGTTACTAATGGCAAACATGGAGCTACTGTGTCATATGATAGAGGAAAACACGCTTTCTTAGTATATCCTAATATGGATCAATCAAAAGTTATTGATACAACTGGTGCTGGCGATAGCTATCTAGCTGGGTTTTTATATGGGTATCTAAATGGATATGATATAGAAAAATGTGGAGTAATTGGTACAAAAGTTGCAAATCATATTATCCAGGAAATCTCTGCGCGCCCAAGTAAACAGATGCTTCACAAAATAAAAGAAGAGGTTAAGCGTTATGCTTCTAAATAAAATTGAAAGTTTCAGTTTTGCTTGACTTTCAGAAACAACCTCAGTATACTGCTCTTCATTCTTTCGTGTTTTTATACGCGAAACGCTTTAACAAACATATTTTGAAGGTATAGCTTAAGTGACTAAAATTATCAGTTCTAAATACAAAGCAAGTAGAAGATTAGGTGTTAGCATCTGGGGGAATAGCAAAGATCCTTTTAATAAAAAGAATTATCGCCCTGGACAGCATGGTTTGAATCCTACTGCCGGTAAACCTTCAGACTATGGTATGCATTTGCATGCGAAACAACGTATTAAGGCGCATTATGGCCGTATTAATGAGCGTCAATTTAGAAACCTATTCACTCTTGCCCAAAAAATGAAAGGCAATACTGGAGAGAATTTTATTGGTCTTCTCGAAAGTAGGCTTGATACTATAGTTTATCGCATGAACTTTGCAGCTTCAATTTTTGCTGCTCGTCAGTTAGTGACTCATGGTCATATCCTGCTAAATGGTAAGAAAGTTAATATCCCTAGCATGAGGCTTAAAGAGGGTGATGTTATTGAGCTTAAAGAGTCTTCAAGGCAAATTACTCCTGTAATTGAGTCTTTGTCAAAGATGGAGCGTCGTATTCCTGATTATGTAACTTTTGACGCTGATCATTTTAAAGGAAAATTTGCGCGCGTTCCTGTTATAAGTGATGTACCTTATCCTTTCCAACCAGAAGTACACATGGTTGTTGAGCTTTATTCAAGATAATTTTATTCATACTTACTCTGATCCCCTGACGAAAGTTGGGGGTGTTTTTTATTCTATTGTTCCTTTGCGCTGTTGATTTTTAAATATCATACTGATTATATGACAAGACTATATCGGGATTTAATGAGTTGCATATGGTTTATACTCTTGTTATAATGAATCATTAGTTCAAGTTTTATAATATTGATGGTCCTTAATTTGTATATAAGATCTTTCCTTTTTCTATGTCTAGCTTTATGTAGCTTCTGTTCTGTCGGCATTTCGGGTCCTCTTCCTAAGCCTCAGGTTGCTATAGTTGATGTTCAGGCGATACTTGATAATTCAATTGCTGTAAAATCTTTGCGTCAATCTATAGACGAAATTAGTGAAAAATTGCATTCAGAGTTATCGGCTAAAGAATCTGAGTTAAAGGCTACGGAAATAGCCCTTAACAAAAAGAGGGATTCTATATCTGAAGATCAATTTAATAAAGAAGTTCAAGAATTTTATAAGCAAGTTTCCGATGTGCAGCGTGATATGCAAAGCAGGAAAAGCAAGCTCGAACAAGCTCATGCTGATGCGGTTGAGTCCGTCCATGTGGCTACGATCAAAATAATAGACGAAATTTCTAAAGATAGAGCATTTAATATTGTTCTCCCTGCATCTCAGGTGCTATATTTTAAGAAGACTCTGGACATTACAGATGAAGTATTACAAAAGCTTAATGATAGGATTAAGCTGATAGAATTGAAGTATTAGGTAACTTAATTGTCAGATTTCTCTTGCGCCTAATGTTCTCCGTCTGTATTATTCTGTACAATTAAATTTTCAAAGAAAGTTATGCATAAATATAGAACACACACATGTGGTCAATTATCATTAAAAGACGTTGGAACAGAGGTGAAGCTATCAGGGTGGATCCATGTTAGAAGGGATCATGGGGGGCTTTTGTTTCTTGATCTTAGGGACCATTATGGAATAACGCAAATTGTTTTTGCGGATACGAATCCTGCTATGATTGAAGCAATAAGTAGAACTCGTGTGGAGAGTGTAATTACTGTTACGGGTAAAGTTGTCGCTCGTAGCAAGGATGCTATTAATCCCCATCTTGGAACTGGCGAGATAGAAGTTCTAGCTGAAAGTTATATTCTTGAATCCTCTTCTGAGGTTCTTCCTTTCCCTGTGAATATGCCTACTGATTGCTCAGAGGATTTAAGGCTTAAATATAGATTTTTGGATTTAAGGCGCGAAGAGCTTCATGCGAATATTATTCTTAGAAGTAGAGTTATATCCGAAATACGTAACTTAATGGTTGCTTCTGGTTTTACTGAGTTTCAAACGCCTATACTTACTGCAAGTTCTCCTGAGGGGGCAAGGGACTTCTTGGTTCCGAGTAGGCTTCATCCTGGCAAATTTTATGCACTTCCGCAAGCACCTCAGCAATTTAAGCAATTGCTAATGGTTTCTGGATTTGATAGATATTTCCAGATAGCTCCGTGTTTTAGGGATGAGGATGCAAGAGCTGATAGGTCTCCTGGTGAGTTCTATCAACTTGATATAGAAATGTCTTTTGTAACGCAGGATGATGTTTTTGCTGCAATAGAGCCTTTAATGTATAAGCTATTTACTAAGTTTTCTACCAAGAAAGTTTCAGAGACTCCTTTTGTCAGAATTCCATATGCAGAATCTATGCTTAAATATGGTGTAGATAAGCCTGATTTAAGAAATCCTATTATTATTTCTGACGTAACCAATATTTTTCGTGATTCAGAATTTTCTATTTTTAGGAATGCTATAGCAAATTCTTCGATAGTTCGTGCGATTCCTGCTCCTGGTGCTGCTTCTCAGCCGCGTAGTTTTTTTGACTCTATGATTGCCTATGCTGTGTCAGAAGGTGCTGGAGGGCTTGCTTATATACAATTTGAAGCTGGTCAAGCTAAGGGGCCTATTGCAAAGTTCTTGAATGAAGCTCAGCAAGAGGAGCTTAAAAAGGTTGCTGGTCTTAAGGACGGTGATGCAGTATTTTTTGCTTGCGATGTGAAGACTAGGGCTGAAAAACTTGCTGGAAAGGTAAGAATTCATCTTGGGAATCAGTTAGATTTGCTTGAGAAGGATGTATTTAAATTCTGTTGGGTTACAGATTTCCCATTCTACGAGTGGAATGAGGATAAAAAGGCTATAGATTTTAGTCATAATCCATTTTCTATGCCTCAGGGTGGGCTTGAAGCTTTGACTAATGCAAAAACTACTGAAGAGCTACTTGAAATTAAGGCTTTCCAATATGACATAGTTTGTAATGGTATAGAGCTTTCTAGTGGTGCTATTAGAAATCATAGTCCGGAGCTTATGTATAAGGCTTTTGAGATTGCTGGATATCCGCATTCAGTTGTTGATGAAAAGTTTGGGGGTATGATCAGTGCTTTCAAATTTGGAGCTCCTCCTCATGGTGGTATTGCTCCTGGGGTAGATAGGATTGTCATGTTATTATGTGATGAGCCAAATTTAAGGGAAGTGATAGCCTTTCCAATGAATCAACAAGCAGAAGATTTGCTCATGGGTGCTCCTGCTTATGTTGAGGAGAAGCAAATGAGAGAATTGAATATTATGCATTCTCCATCTGTGCAGAAAGAAATTAAAGAAAAAAAACAAATAGTATAAAGTTGGGAGGATTTAACTTATGCGCTTAATAAAAAATTATATATCCATAATATTTTTGCTATTGGTACCTAGCTTTGTTTTCGCATGTTGTGAAGATTCAAAGCAAAGCCTGAGTAAAGTAGTTGAAGAGTTTGCTGGAAAGCATAAACATTTGCATGCGGTTTACGCTATTAATAATGGTGATAAATCCTTGTTGAATGGCGCAATGGGTTTTTTTGATGTTAAAACTAAAAAGAAACTATCAACGTCTCAGCAAATGCCTATTGCTTCTGGAACAAAGCCTATGACGGCTGCTGCCATTCTTCTTTTACAAGATAGAGGGATGCTAAATGTGCATGATACTGTGGCTCTTCATTTTCCTGCTGATTGTGGTTTATGGGATGAGTCAAGACTTCCTCATTGGGCTAATAAAACGACTATACATCATCTTTTAACTCATAGTAGCGGTCTTCAAGATTATGTATTTAGTTATTATACAGATATTAAAAAGACTCCAGAAGAAATTAGAAAGGACATAATAAATAAAATGTCTAAGTTGCCTTTGGAGTTCAATCCTGGTTCTAGAGCGGCTTATTCTAATACTGGATATCTTCTTCTCGGTATGATTGTAGAAAAAGTAAGTTCAAAAAAACTTGATGAATTTTTGCGTGATGAGTTGTTTAAGCCTAATGGCATGAATGAGACAAAATTAGTTAGTTTTAAAGAGGCTGTGGAATATCAACAAGGTAAAAATCATACATATCCAGTAAGATATTATGTTACGCCTAATGGAGAAAATCCAGAATTTGATCCTGTAGGAGCGCAGATTATTTTTGCTCCTAATGCTGATGGGGGAGTGGTATCTACTGTATCGGATTTGATAAAGTGGAATCTTGCATTACACAATGGTAAAATTCTCTCAGCTAATTCTTACAAACAAATGACCAAGTCTTATTATAAAACATTACCTAGTGGTGGATATCCTACTCATATAGGTTACGGTATGTATATATCAAAAATGAAAAATGGTGATGAGATATATCATCATGAGGGTAGGGCTCTTGGTATAAGGAGCGATAATGGATATATTCCAAATAAGAAAATCCATTATGCTATT
>JBEAVG010000029.1:0-2866 GCA_041161045.1 Pseudomonadota bacterium | reverse complement strand
TATATTCTTATGTGAATGTTTTAAAAGCTGTTGCAAAAGAGAAGGAAGAGAACTATGATGAATTTGCAGAAGAAGCCGAAAAAATAAGGCGGCTTGACTCTGAAATTGCAAAAAAAGATATCAAAATTGGTGTTTAGAATATGAAAAATGTTTTAGTTATATTAGCATCCCTACTTCTACTTAGTGCTTGCAGTAATCGTATGAAGCAAAAGATTGGCATTGCTACATCTGGACCTAATGAATATGCAGTTGAAAAAAATCGTCCTTTAGAAGTTCCTCCGCATTTTGATTTACCAGAACCTAAATCATTACAAATCAGCGAGTAGTTCTGTATCAGGCTTAATCTATGATAAAAATTGCCCCTTCAATACTTTCTGCTGATTTTTCAAAACTTGGAGAAGAGGTTAGGGCATTAGATTTAGCAGGAGCGGATATGCTTCATATAGATGTTATGGATGGCGATTTTGTCCCTAATATTACCATAGGCGCTCCTGTGATAAAGTCTATAAGAAGTCATACCAAAATACCTTTCGATGTACATCTAATGGTGAATTCCCCAGAGCATTTGTTTGAAGATTTTGTTTCGAGTGGAAGTGATATAATTACTATTCATTTGGAGGCTGTAAGGCATCCTGATAAAGCGATTGAGCATATTAAATCTCTAGGAGTAAAAGCTGGGATTTCATTACTACCAACAACTCCTATAAGCGTTCTTGATTATTTGTGGGATAAGATAGATTTGGTGCTTGTAATGTCTGTCAATCCTGGTTTTGGAGGGCAGAAGTTCATGGATAATCAGCTGCCAAAGATAAAAGAAATTTCTTCAAAATTGAAGAATTTAAATCGTTCTGATGTTATAATTTCTGTGGATGGTGGAGTGAATGAAGCCACCGCGCCTTTGTGTATTAAAAATGGTGCTAATATGCTTGTTGCGGGTAGTTATATTTTGGGGCATCAAGATTATAAAATTGCGATTAATAAACTAAGAAATTCCTAAATTCTTTTCATGCAAATTGCGCGCATCATTATTCCTCAAGCTAAGTTATTCTCTCTTGATTATATTATTCCTGAAGATTTTGAATGTGATATAGGACAAGTTGTTGTTGTTCCTTTTCGAAATAAAAAACTTTTGGGTATAGTGATAGAAAAACCAGAAGAAAAATCTGATTTTAAATTAAAAAACATTGAACGAATTTTTGATGCTCCTATTCTTAAAAAACAGACTTTGGCCTTTATTAAAAAAGCTGCTGAATATTATCTAGAAGAGGTGGGGTCTATAGCAAAATTAGTTCTTCCAATAGATTTAATAGATAAAAAACCTCAGCCTTACAAACAAGAATTTACTAACATATCTCTACCTAAACTTTCAGAAGATCAAGAAGTTGCGTTAAAAAAAATAGAATCTTATGAAGGAATTTCAATGCTTCATGGAATAACTGGTTCTGGTAAAACTGAGGTATATTTTTATCTTCTCAAGAGTGCTATAGAACGGGGAGGGCAGGCGCTTCTTTTGCTTCCAGAAATAGCGCTTAGTAAGCAAATTTTACGTAGGTTTCAAGAAAGGTTTGGTACTGAGGCTGTTATATGGAATTCTTCAATTACTTCTAGTAAAAAGGTAAAAATTCTTCAAGGTATAATGCAAGGGACTGTTAAGATTATTATAGGCACAAGAAGCGCATTATTTCTGCCTTATAAAGATCTAGCTACAATAGTTGTAGATGAGGAGCATGATAATTCATATAAGCAAGATGAAAATATCCTTTATAATGCTAGAGATATGGCTATTTTACGTGGTTTTTTTGAAAAAATACCAGTTGTACTTGGATCTGCAACCCCATCCTTAGAAACTTTTAGCAATATGATTTCTAAAAAATATTTAGATGTGAAGCTTAATTCAAGGTTTGGTGAAGCATCATTGCCTGATGTGGAAATTATAGACATGAGATGTAAGAAAAAAAACAAGAATGTCTGGATATCAAATGAGTTAAAAGACGCTATAGCAAATGCTCTGTCCTTAAAACAGCAGGTAATGATATTTCTAAATCGCAAGGGATATGCTCCACTAATTGTATGTTCATCTTGTGGGCATAGGGCTTCTTGTAACTCATGCGCTACCTCTCTCGTGTATCATAAATTCGATGATAAACTAATGTGTCATCATTGTGGTTATCACACAAAATTATATACAGACTGTATAGATTGTAAAAATAAAGATTCCATGGTTCCGTGTGGTCCTGGGGTTGAGAGGATTTTTGAAGAAATAAGCGGATATTTTCCTAATCATGTTATTCAAATAATGACTAGAGAAGAGATGTCTTCTTCTAAAAAAGCATCTGAAATCCTATCTAACATAATGAATGGTACGATAGATATTATTATAGGAACTCAGATAATTACAAAAGGATATCATTTTCCTAAATTAACTACTGTTGGTGTTGTGGATATTGATGTAGGGCTTTCTGGTGGGGATTTAAGATCTGCAGAGAAAACATTTCAGCTTCTATATCAGGTAGGTGGTAGGGCTGGAAGAGAAGAGACTAAAGGAAAGATGTATATCCAAACTTTTAATCCAGAGAGTAAATTGATAAACCTTTTAAAAAATCATGATTTTGAAGGTTTTATGAATGAAGAGTTAGAGGTAAGGCGGTTTGAAAACATGCCTCCAATAACTCGTATGGCAACAATAATTATTGCCGATAAGAATGAAATTATGTCTAAAAAGATTGCTAATCATATAATACAAAATCTTCCCAAATCTAGTAAGGTCACAGTATTAGGTCCTGTTGCGGCTACGCTTTCAAAGCTAAAAAACAAATATAGATTTAGGATATTGCTAATTGCTGAAAAGAAATTTAATATCCAAGCA
>JBEAVG010000022.1:0-3441 GCA_041161045.1 Pseudomonadota bacterium | reverse complement strand
TTAGACTTTTTTCGAAACTAGCTTCTGAAGAGCAAGTGCTAGAAGCTCACGGAGCAAAGAACCGCAGCGTACTCTTTGTACGTGAGGATTCGAGCACCAGAGCGACACCGCAATTGCCTTCAAAAGTAGCGTTTCCAAAGAAGTATATCTACGAACACCCTAATTGGCCTGAGTTTAGATGGAATAATGAGACCGTGCTAGAAGCGCTCACAAAAACCTACCATAAACACGGCTCTCTAATGGGCAGGATGGAATCTGTCGGCATGAGCCTGAAAAAAGAAGCTACTCTTAATGCCCTTACTAGTGATGTAATTAAATCCAGCGAGATCGAGGGGGAAATTTTGGATATAGAGCAAGTGCGCTCCTCTGTCGCACAGAGAATAAACGCCACTATTCTGAACCCAAGAGCGCCAAAAGCCAAAATTGATGCTATAGTCAAAATGATGACGGATGCGACGCAAAATTTCGACTCCCCACTCACAATCAAACGCCTATTTCATTGGCATTCTTCACTATTTCTAAAGAATCCCGAGAGTATTATCGTGGGAAACTGGAGAGATGATAAAAGAGGTAGAATGCAAGTTATCTCTGGTATAATTGGTAGGTCAAAGATCCATTTCGAAGCACCAAAAGCAGAAGTTTTGCCCTATGAAATGGCGAGGTTTATAAAATGGCTCACAGATAGCGACCTAGATTACATAATAAAGTCTGCTATAGCGCATTTATGGTTTGTAACGCTCCACCCATTTGATGATGGAAATGGCCGTATAGCAAGGGCTATAAGCGACATGTACCTTGCGCGTCTAGAGAATAGCTCTAGCAGATTTTATAGTATGTCGTCTCAAATTATGAAAGATCGTAAAAATTACTACGATATCCTAGAAAAAACACAAAAAGGCGATCTTGATATCACCGAATGGATAATATGGTTTATTTCCTGTCTGTCTCGCGCTATAGATAACTCAGATGAACTTTTTTCTAATGTAATGACTAAAACTACATTCTGGAATATTAATTCTGGTATCGAACTCAATCAAAGGCAAATACAGATGATAAACATTATGATTGATGAAGAATTAACAGATATTACCTCATCTAAGTATGCACAGCTCGCAAAATGCTCTCAAGACACGGCTCATAGGGACATAATAGATCTCATAAATAAAAACATACTATCCATGCAAAACTCCGGCGGACGAAGCACTAGCTATAGAATCATTTTCTAATTTTAACATTGACTTATACACACCTATACTCTAACCTACCTAAAATTAAATTACGGTGCGACAATGAGTAGACTCTACCCAGACCAAGAAAGCCCTAATTGGCTTTTTAAGATACGCAACAGCAAACTTCGATACGCCCTTTGGCCTATCAAATCAACCGAACTCAATAAATTCATCCCAATGGCACTACTTATGTTCACAGTGCTATTTAACTATAATGTAGTTAGAGGACTCAAAGATAGCATAGTTATGACTATGGTTGGTCCTGAAGTAATAAGCTTCATAAAGCTTTGGGCTGAAATGCCAGCTGGTATTCTCTTTGTGATTATATATGCTAAAATGTGCAATAGAATGAGCACAGAAAAGGCTTTTAGGTATATTGTATCCTTCTTTTTGGCATTTTTTGTACTTTTTGCATTTGTTCTATTTCCTATGCATGATACATTCCATCCTGATAAGGAAATAGTACAGCATTACATAGAACTGCTACCTAATCTAAAATGGTTCGTAACCATTTGGGGAAAATGGAGTTTTGTACTATTTTATGTAATGGTAGAATTATGGCCCGTTATCGTATGCGCATTACTCTTCTGGCAACTCGCGAATAAAATTACCTCCACTGAAGAATCCACAAGATTTTACTCTTTCTTCAGCTTCTTCGGGCAGGCAAATCTCTTAATTTCAGGATCTGTGATATTATATTTCGCATCAGATTCCCATTGTTTTATGACGCTTTTTGAAAGCATCACAAACAAAACCGAAATCACCATAAAATCCTTGATGCTGCTTGTTATAATTTCTGGTATAGCATGCCTAGTATTGCATTACTTCATTGAATATAGTGTAATGGCAAAGGATAAAAATTTAAAAAAACAAACTAATAAAACTCTTCATCTAGGACTTCTAGAAAGTGCTAAAATCATAATCTCCTCTAAGTATCTATGGCTTATTTGCGTTCTTATGATTGCATATGCAACTTCAGTGAATCTTATAGAGGGCCTATGGTTTTCTAAAGCTAGAGAATTATATCCTGAGCAGCGTGATTTCATGGCATATATGGGACGCATGATGATATGGCTTGGTTGTTTTGTGCTATTTTGTTCAGTAATAGGTAGCACTATTATTAGGAGATTTGGTTGGTTCTGCGCTGCAGTTATAACACCAGTAATGACACTCATTGCTGGCTCTATGTTCTTTACGTTTGCAGAATTTCAGGATGCATTGCCACAGCTTCTCATGGGATTGGTAACAGCCTCTCCTCTTATGATTATTGTCTTCATAGGCGCCACACAAAATGTACTACTCAAAGGTGTAAAATATTCCATTTTTGATGCAACAAAAGAGATGGTATATATTCCTCTAGATGACGAATTAAAAACCAAAGGCAAGGCAGCTGTAGATGTTATAGGAACGAAAATAGGCAAATCCCTAGGCGCTTTCATGCAATTCATAACCTTTACATTATTCCCAGGCGCTGGTTACAACGATATAATCTTATTCTTGCTTGCAGTATTTGTAATCATATGTGTTGGTTGGATATTTGCCGCCGCTTCGCTTTCACGTCACTATAAACGCCTTCTAGAAAGTAAAGAGCCGGAGAGTCTAACTCTTAATTGATTTTGATTTTTTTATATCCGGCAATATGAAAAAAAAATTTATTATCCTCTACATGTTGTTTAGCATAGCTGTTTTACTTTCCTATGCTACGAACAGCATATCTAGTTCATTTCATCTATGTTTTTTTATCTCCTCAGCACTTGCATACAATGTAGCCAAGAAATATAAAAACATGGATTTTATTATAAAAGCTTTTGGGCATCAAGTTAAGTTTTGGGCTTCGTTTGGATTATGTAGAATTTCTGCATATTTATGTTTACTACCAACCACAATTGATAATTTCCTAAAAAATATACCATTTATATTTATGATATTATTTTCTGTAGCTATGATCTGGCACACATGTTTCATAATAAAGATTACTATCAATATATTGCAGAACTACAAACGCCTTCTAGAAAGTAAAGAGCCGGAGAGTGTGGGAGATAATATCTAATTTATTACAACTACACTGTCGCCCCGCAGTCATCCCCGTTTGGCATTGTTGCGTGGATAGAAAGATGTTGTTGCGAATCATGAAACATTGTATAAAGGGCAAAAAATTCAACCACGAATAGTTATGCCAAAGATACAAAAGATTCGCAACTGGAAGCAATAT
>JBEAVG010000019.1:0-2941 GCA_041161045.1 Pseudomonadota bacterium | reverse complement strand
ACAATATCAAGGGCAGCAAAGCATATCTTTGCGGATAGAGCTATTACTATTCCAAGCATAACCTCTATCACAAGACAAGACAGAAAAGTTGAAGTTTTCATAGGAAATTTTGGTAAATGCTCATGCAGCAATGGATAAAATAACAAACACACACAAAGAGATAGAATAAGCCTAGCACGAGGAAAAACATAAGAAGAACCAATGGCAGGAAGCTGAGAAAAAGCGGCACCAAATCGCGCAAAAATTAGCGCCATTCCCATAACAAATTCTACAGATATTTCGTGTAACATACTGTTTTTCTGGTTAAAAAACCCTATTCGCTTTTTTCAAAACAACTACCCATAACAAACATTTCTAAATTATGATCCGTATCATTATAATAGCAACCTGCATCGATTTTTGTAAATTCTTCTAAAACACTTGACTCTACCCTAACATCACCTATTTCAACATGAGCACCAGTTTCTAAAACTATACGAATCATACCATGCTTGAATGTCTCTAATTTAGCTCCTAACCCTGATTTAATTATTATGCTAGTTATTGTAGGAGCTTTCTCTTCCTCCTTACAATGCGCTACAGAAGAAATTTGATCAGCTTTCAAAATAGAATCAACAAAACGCTTGAAAGATTCTTCAGTCAAATGTTTATCTGATGAGGGTTTTACACTAATTGGAGGCGTCATATCACAAATCTCATATTAATAAAATTAATCTTGCGTATGATATAGCAGTTTATTTCCAAAAACAAGCTTTTAGAAATAACAAAATGACACAACCCTCCCCCTTTCCTAAATGGATAGCAGGAGGGCACAAATCAGAGCCTACGCTCAAACAATTTGATTTTCGATAGTTCTAGTTGTGATCTATATTATCCCCAGAAAGACTAGAATCTGTATTTAAAGGAGCTAGATTAGAAACCCCTAAGCTTGAATCGCCTAAATCAGAAACAGCTAAAGCTGCTGCGACATGCTCAACTTCCTGATCATCAACTTGATCCGATGAAGATATTTCAAGATTAGCTGTAATAACTTTACCAGCAAGATTTATTGCATCTGCTTGAGTAAATTCATGACCTAACAATTGATGCCTTTGATTATCAACTATAGTATTCAAACTTTCCTTAACCTGAGCATCCAAATCTGATTTTCCAATTTCAGACTTAATAGTATCAGTTACTTGGTCAGCAGTAATTTTTTTAGTATCTTCTAAAGCCTCCTTTCCTGCATCTTTAAGACTTTTCCCAGTAGCAAGATCATGAAGAAATTCTGCAAAAATAGCCTGAACTTTCGGCTCTAATGCATGTAGTATCTCAGCCAAAGTATGAACTATTTTGCTACCAACTATTTCAAGCCCATGAACAATTTTTGCACCAGCATGCTCAAAAAAATCCCTTACTTTCCCTTCTTGTTGATCGTCATGCCTTGGCGCTTCTTGAGTAACTTCTGTTACTTCTACGATATCTTTAACAGGTGTATTATTTTCAGAATCTCTAGACATAATTGCCTCCTTATGTAGTTTTATTTAAATTATAAACCTCCTTTACAAAGAGGTTTGAAAGAGTTTGGTTTATTTTTTTGCAACTTGCAATAGAAAAAGAGAATATTTTTGCACTCATTGAGAATAAACAAAATAACACCAGTTGCTTAAACATTCTCAACTTGCGTATATATAGATAAATTGCTATGATTCACACTCTATTGCCGATGTAGCTCAGTTGGTAGAGCAACACATTCGTAATGTGTGGGTCGGGGGTTCGAGTCCCTTTATCGGCACCATTATAGCAGCCAATATTTTCATCACATGCCAAGAATTTCTCTAGGATCAAATGTTATATTAAAGGCCTTCCAAGAATCATAACGAGCTGGATTTAAGTTTTGAATAGGACTAGCTTGATGCACAGCCCTTAAAGCACTATCGGCAGCTGCTTTACAAACCATTCCAGGTGCGCTACATTGAACATCAACTATTTTTACTTGCTCAACAGCTCCATCAAAACTTAACGCTAGATATACTGTGATCAATATCTCTCCAGCATTTGCAACACCAGCTGGAACATTCCAATTGCGGCTAATTTGCTGCCTTATTGCCTGCTCTTCACTAATTGATAAAGGATTATCCTCATTGAAATTATTTCCTTGAGAGCTTTCTTTCGCATCACTTTTAGGAGCCACAGCTCTTTTATTAGATTTTGCCTCCTTACCATCAGAAGCCTTCTCTAAGGTTTTTAATAGAGCATCCATATCCTTATCTGTGAGCTTCTTTTTCTTTGGCTTAGGCTTCTCTTTTTCAGATTTCACCTGCTTCTCCTGAGCCTTATCAGATTTCTTTTTATCTTCTGTTTTTTTCTTATCTTTTTCTTTGATGTTGACTATATCTTTTTGATTTTCTGGTTTTTTTTCATCCTGATCACGCTTAGATTCTTCCTTGTTTTCTTCATGTTCAGTTTTCTTAGAAGCGTCAGATTTATCTTGTTCTTTATTTTGGGATTTTTGGATTTTACGAGCATTTTCCTGCTCTTCCGCCTTCTCTTGTTGAATCTTTTGAGTCTTAACATTAGACACATCAGTAACAGGAAGCATTTCGAAGGTGATTATTTGAGGCTCAGCCTTTTTGCTAAATAAAGATGGCAGACCAAAGCTAAATAGCAAGAAAACTACTAGGTGTAGCGCTAAAGAAAGCAAAATATAGAATTGAAATTCTTGATCTTTGTTGTTATTTTTCATGCTTAACATTTGTAATCAAGGCCACCTTGCTAAAGCCAGCAGCGTTAATTTCCCCAACTATAGACATGATTTTACCATAAGACAAACTCTGATCCCCTCTAACGAAAATCCTAGTATCCATCTTAGCCTTGGTTATAGCACGTAATTTATCTACAAGCTGATTCTCCTCAATTTGAGTATCCATAAGATATATTTTACCATGCTTATCTATAGATA
>JBEAVG010000109.1:0-4471 GCA_041161045.1 Pseudomonadota bacterium | reverse complement strand
CCCCATTTTTGATTATAAAGAGCTTCTTAATATAGATAATCCTAGATTCTTTACATATCTATCATTATTTCTCCTTTTTTCCCTTCCTAGTCTAGATCCTACAATGTTTCAAAGGACCTTAATGTCTGCGAATACATCGCAAATTAGAAAAGCATTTTCTCTAGCTGCGGTAGTTGTTTTATTCCTTCATTTGTGCACATGTTTTATAGGGGTTGTGATGCTTTCCCATGATGCTAATTTGAATCCAGAAAAGTTGATTTCCTATATCGCAGATTACTACGCTATATCTGGTGTTAAAGGTATAGTACTTATTTCTGTTATGGCTATGGTTATGTCTACAGCAGATTCCTGGATTAATGCTAGTTCTGTGATTTTTTCTCATGATTTCTGTAAGCCTTTAAATATAGTTTCTAAGAGGGAGTTACTTGTATCTAGGTTTTTTGCTGTTTTTATAGGTACTTTTGCTCTTTGTATAGCAATAATGAGCGATAATTTGCTAGATCTAATACTTCTTACATCAAATTTTTATATGCCTATAATAACTTCGCCTCTCGCGCTTGCTATATTGGGTTTTAGAAGCACAACTAAGACAGTATTTGTTGGAATGGGAGTAGGGGCTGCATTCGTTATCATTTGGAGATTAACAGGTCTTAATGAATCTACTGGTGTAGATAGCGTAATTCCAGCTATGTTTTTAAATGCTTTATCTATGATGTTGTTTCATTATCTCACTGCTCAATCAGGTGGATGGATTAAAATTATTGAGGATGATGATTTAAAAAAAAAGCGTTCTTCTAGCCCTAGAATAGTAAGTGTCATTTTGTCATGGATATTGTCTTTGCCTAATAAATATGCTGAGTTCAGCATAGTAGATTATTGCTCTAGATACGTCCCTAAGCATGAAATTACTTACATATATTTTTCTATTTGTGTTTTGTTTAGTACAATAACTATAGGGATATTAAATTATCCATTAATTGAAAAACATCAATCATTCCTTTTTGGCATGCACCTTATTTCCCTAGTGATTGCCACAACTTTTTTCTGTTATCAAATGTGGAACAAACATATTAGAGAAAGATACATGGGATTGATCTGGTGTCTTGCGATTTTTGTTACTTTGTCTTGTATTAGCAGCATATTCGTTATGATAACAAAATTTGCGCAACTTCCGTTTATGATTTTCGTACTTAATCTTATGATGATAGGTATGTTGCTTAATTGGAGAGCCGCTTTGTTTATGATGATAGTTGGAGCCTTTTTTGCTTTTGCAATATACAAGTCTTTTTTTGGATTTCCAGAATTTGCACCGGAGATAGAAGCGACTCAGACAAAAATAATTTTTACACTTTTTGTAATAGGTTCTTTTATAGTAGCCTTTATAAAACCTACTCAGGATGATCTGACTTTAGCTGAGACAAAAGCAAGGCATTTGTGGGAGAAGGTTATCGATATGGATGCTGAAGTGCGTAAAGCAGAAGCTTTAAAGATGGAATTTTTGAATAACATTAATCATGAGGTGCGTGCTCCCATAACTGGTATTACTAGTCTTGGTCAATCTCTTTGGGATAATTACGACATGCTGCCAGAGAAAGTTCGAAAGGATTGTGTTAAGACTATCGCTTATAGCTCAGATAGGTTGATGAGCTTGATGAACAACATATTAGATCTATCCGCTTTAAATAGCTTGAATCTTGAATTAAAAATTGAAACTGTCAATCTCACTAGCCTTGTTAAACACACTATAAACAAATGTAAGAAGCTTTATTTAGATAGAAAAGAATTAGAATTTGATATAGACATAGGAGATGAAATATTGGCAAGATGCGATGAATACCATATAAGCCACACAGTACAAAACCTTATTATTAATGCTATTACATATAGTTCTCCTGGAAGTGTTATTAAAATTAAATTAACTGTATTTGGTGATGAAGTTGAGTTTTCAATAAGAGACTATGGGCTTGGTATTCATAAAGCTGAGTTGTTTGATATTTTTAAGCCTTTTACTGTAGGATCAAATACTAAGACTCCAGCAGGAGGGCGGGGTGTTGGGCTTGCGCTTTGTTTTGCGGTATTGAAATCTCATAATGGTCGTATATGGGCTGAGAGTGATGGTGAGAGTTGGGCTGAGTTTAAATTTAGGTTAAGAGCTTAGTGATGGACTTGTGGTACTTGGTTAAATTTTTTAAACCCAAACTTAACTATACTATCAGTGGTGCACCATCATTTTATTTTTTGCTAGCATTTAAATTTTTTTTATGTTAAAAAGCATTGGCTAATCCGAGAAGGCGACGTCTCGGAATTGTTATAAGGTGTTTAAGAAGTTTAAATGCTTCATTGCGCTGAGGAATAATCAACAAAAATACGAGGAAAATATATGGCTGATATTAAAACAGATGATGTAGAGTCTAGAGTAATCAATGTTACAGCACAGGTATTAAAAGTCGACCCTTCAAAAGTCACCCTAGATGCAAGTTTTACAAATGATCTAGGTGCTGATAGTTTAGATACAGTAGAAATGATGATGGCAATTGAAGCAGAATTTGGATGTGATATTCCAGATGAAGATGCTGGAAAAATTGCTACCGTTCGTGATGCTGTAGATTATGTAAAAAACAGAATTTCTTCTAAAGCTTAATACAAAATGGCCTACTGTAAGGTCTTTTAGGATTTATATGTCTACAAGGCGAGTTGTAATCACTGGTATTGGGATGATAACCTCATTAGGGCTGGATGTTGCTTCTATCTGGGAGAGGATTCTTGCTGGAAAAAGTGGTATAAAAAAAATCACTCGTTTTGATACAACTAACCTTAGTTGTAAAATAGGAGGAGTATTAGATCTAGAAGGGCCTGATGCATTTATTCCAGAGCAATATATTGATCCTAAAGATCTACGTAAGATGGACCCATTTATCCAATTAGGTTATAAAGCAGCTATAGAAGCTGTTGAAGATAGTGGATGGCTTCCCGAAGACGAAGAATCTAGAAGGCGTACTGGTGTTATGCTTGGTTCTGGTATTGGAGGGATTGATTGTATAGATAAAAATTCAATAACTCTTAATGGCGGAGGTAAGGTTAGTCCTTACTTCATAGCTGCATCTCTTGTAAATCTTCTTTCTGGGCACGTGTCTATTAAATATGGTTTTAGAGGGCCAAATCATGCTGTAGTTACTGCTTGTGCTACTGGTGCTCATGCTATTGGAGATGCTGCGCGTATAATAAAATATGGCGATGCTGATGTGATGGTTGCTGGAGGAGCTGAGGCTGCGATTACGCCATTAGGCGTTGCTGGATTTGCGGCATCTAGAGCTCTTTCCACGGGATATAACGACAACCCTGAGAAGGCTTCAAGGCCTTGGGATAAAGCCAGAGATGGTTTTGTTATGGGTGAAGGGGCTGGTGTTGTAGTGCTTGAAGAATACGAGCATGCAAAGAAACGTGGTGCTAAAATATATGGTGAGATAGTAGGTTATGGTATGGGTGGAGATGCATATCATATTACAGCTCCACATCCGGATAGTTATGGGGCGCTTTATGCAATGACCGCGGCTCTTAATGATGCTAAAATAACTCAAACAGATATTGGTTATATTAATGCGCACGCCACATCTACTCCAGTAGGTGATATATTAGAACTGAATGCTGTGCAAAAAATATTTGCGGAAACAAATCCTCGAGTTTTAATGTCTTCAACAAAATCAATGATTGGGCACTTGCTTGGCGCCGCTGGTGCGGTTGAGGCTATATTTACTGCTCTTGCATTGCGCGATCAAGTTGCTCCACCAACGCTCAATTTAGATGATCCTTTAGATGAAGCTGTTCTTGACCTTGTTCCTTATAAGGCTAAAGAATTTAAGGCACAATATGCCATGACCAATTCTTTCGGTTTTGGTGGCACCAATGCTAGTTTGATTATTAAGAGAGTTTAGAGATCTATTGCGATTGCCATGTAAGCGGAAGTTGGTGCACAGAAAAACTTTCAGCCCATTCTTCACTTCTCCTATTGACTTCATTTTTTAGAATATGTAACCTATAGTTGATTAGGCCAAGTTGGTAGCTTAATCATTAATTTAATAAATGAGGTAAATAATGCGTATATCTGAAAATATGATGATGGAAATAGATTTTATTACAGGTTTTGCTGAATTGGAAAATCATGTAAATCTTGGAGATAGGTCATATCTTGCTGCTGCAACTACAAAATGCTGTGCTACTGGTACTTGTATACATGTAGTAACAAAACGTTGCGGGATATAAGGTGTATATACTTAAATAATCTTGTTTAGAATAGATAAGTATTTTAATAAGGTAATTGATGTGGATAATATAGACAAAAAACGTATGGAGTTCTGGAGATGGTACTTTAGAGAATTTAAGAATGACTGTAAAAATAAATTTGCGGAGGGCCCTCGAGCATTCCGTCTTTCGAATCAAGATGTGTATGATCAAATGCTGTATTCATTAATAC
>JBEAVG010000089.1:0-3992 GCA_041161045.1 Pseudomonadota bacterium | reverse complement strand
GCAGCATTATAATACCCTAAGAAAAGAAGCTCAGAGGCTTGCAGAGCTTCCGTTTTATATTGATGATACTCCAGCATTAACAATTTCTGCAATTAGAACAAGAGCTAGAAGACTTAAACGTAAGCATAATTTGGCAATTCTATTCATTGACTATTTGCAGCTCATAAGAGGTTCAAGCAATACTGCAGAAAATAGGGTGCTTGAGGTATCGCAAATCACTCAAGGACTTAAAGCTCTCGCAAAGGAGCTTAATATTCCTATAATTGCAGCTTCCCAGCTTTCAAGGGCAGTAGAGCAAAGAGAGGATAAGCGTCCTATGCTTTCAGATCTGCGTGAATCCGGTTCTATTGAGCAAGATGCTGATATTGTAATGTTTATTTACAGAGAAGAATATTATCTATCACGTCGTCAGCCAGAACCTGGGACAGAAAAGCATACAGAATGGCTTGCTACACTTAACAAGGTTCATAATATAGCAGAAATTATAGTTGCTAAGCATCGTAATGGGCCTGTTGGGACGGTGCAACTATTCTATGATGGAAGATACTCGTTATTTAAGAATTATAACCATCTATCTTCTTAGTCTTTGCTCCAGAGGTTTTTCATTTTCTCAAAGAAACCTTTTTGGTCAGACGAGCTTGTATCTTCTTCTCCGAACTCTTTCTTTAGATCTTCTAAAAGCTCTTTTTGTTTTTTGGTTAGAGACTTAGGAATTTCAACAAAAGCATGAACATACATATCGCCACGATGGCTTGATCTTACCTTACTCATACCCTTTTCACGAACTTTAAATTTATCACCAGATTGAGTTCCTGTTGGAATCTTTAGCTTAATCATTCCACCATCAATAGTTGGAACGTTAACCTCTCCACCTAAAATAGCTGTAATAAATCCTATGGGAAGTCTACAATGAAGATCGTGACCGTCAACCTTAAACACTGAATGAGGCGTGATTGTAACGAAGATGTATAGGTCACCCGTTGTGCCTCCACGAAGGCCAGCTTCTCCCTCTCCGGCGAGTCTTATACGGTTGCCATTTTCAATTCCAGCTGGAACATTTACTTGTAATGTTTTCTTTTCATTAATACGTCCTTGACCGGAACATTTTACACAAGGATTTTTGATAACTTTTCCTTGTCCTTGGCAAGAATAACATGTTTGCTCTAAAGTAAAAAACCCTTGTTGCATACGAACAGCACCTCTGCCATGACAAGTGCTACAAACATTGGAATCTGATGAACCATCAGCGCTACCTGATCCACTGCATGGAGAACATCCCACCATAGTAGAGAAGCTGATTTTTTTATCAGTACCAGAAAATGCTTCTTCTAAAGTTATTGTGATATCATATTTTAGATCAGATCCTCTAGTTTTAGATTGATGGGAAGATCTTCCACCTCCCATAAAATCGCTAAAAAAATCGCCAAAGATATCATGAAAATCACCGCTAGAGCTAAATCCACCAGGATGCCCTCTGCCTCCACCTTGAGCAAATGCATTATGACCAAATTGATCATAGGCAGCCTTTTTTTGAGGGTCTTTTAAAACTTCATAAGCCTCGCTGGCTTCTTTGAATTTTTTTTCAGCCTCGTCATTGCCAGGGTTTCTATCTGGGTGATGTTCCATAGCAAGCTTTCGATAGGCCTTTTTAATCTCCTCATCCGAAGCTCCTTTTTTTACACCCAGAATTTCATAATAGTCACGTTTTGACATATAAGTGCACCAAGATAGTGGTAATTATAACCTAGCTCTTTTTTCCTAGATCTTCATACTCTGCATCTACAATAGTATCATCCTCTGGCTTTGTTGTGCCTGCTTCAGCGCCAGAAGGTTGAGACTCAGCAGAAGCTTTATACATAGCTTCGCCAAGCTTCATAGCTGCGTTAGATAAAGCTTCAGTTTTTGTCTTGATTTCCTCTGCATTTTCAGATTCTAATACGGATTTAAGATCAGATATAGCTGATTCTATAGCTTTAACATCATCTGCAGAAACTTTGTCGCCATATTCTTTCAAACTTTTTTCTGTAGAGTAAATGAGAGAATCTGCATGATTTTTTGCTTCTATAACTGCTTTTCGCTCTTTATCTTGAGCAGCATATTGCTCTGCATCTTTAACCATTTGTTCTATATCAGAATCTTTAAGGCCTCCGGAAGCTTGGATTGTTACCTTTTGCTCTTTTCCGCTAGCTTTATCTTTAGCAGATACATGGACTATACCATTGGCATCAATGTCAAATGTGACCTCAATTTGCGGCATGCCTCTAGGAGAAGGAGGGATTCCCTCTAGATTGAATTGGCCTAGTAATTTGTTATCCGCAGCCATTTCTCGTTCTCCCTGGAATACTCTAATTGTAACTGCGTGCTGATTATCCTCAGCGGTTGAGAATGTCTGGCTTTTCTTTGTCGGGATAGTAGTGTTACGGTCTATAAGACGAGTAAATACACCGCCTAATGTTTCAATGCCCAAAGAAAGAGGAGTTACATCCAAAAGTAATACGTCTTTTACTTCGCCTTTTAGAACTCCACCTTGAATTGCAGCACCTAGAGCCACAACCTCATCTGGATTAACTCCACGATGAGGCTCGCGTCCGAAGAAATCTTTTACGATTTCAATAACTTTTGGCATTCTAGTCATACCACCAACTAGAACAACTTCATCTATATCGCTAGCTTTAAGACCGGCGTCTTTTAAAGCTTTTTTGCACGGATCAATGGTTCTAGTGATAAGATCATCTACTAATGATTCCAACTTAGCCTTAGTAAGCTTTACATTAAGGTGTTTAGGGCCAGTTGCATCAGCTGTAATATAAGGTAGATTTACGTCAGTTTGAGTTGTTGAAGAAAGCTCTTTTTTTGCTTTTTCAGCCGCTTCTTTAAGTCTTTGGAGAGCTAGTGGGTCGTTTTTAAGATTAATACCAGTATCTTTTTTAAACTCATCTATTAGGTAATCAAGAACTCTCATGTCGAAATCTTCACCGCCTAAGAATGTATCGCCATTAGTAGCCTTTACCTCGAATACGCCATCTCCAATTTCTAGAATGGATACGTCAAAAGTACCACCACCAAGGTCATATACTGCAATAGTTTTTGCTCCAGATTTTTCAAAACCATAAGCAAGAGCAGCAGCGGTTGGTTCGTTAATTATACGAAGTACTTCAAGGCCAGCAATACGACCTGCATCTTTTGTAGCTTGTCTTTGAGCGTCATTAAAATATGCTGGAACCGTAATTACGGCTTGACTCACCTTGCGCCCAAGATAATTTTCTGCTGTTTCTTTCATTTTTTGAAGAATATATGCACTAACCTGGCTAGGAGAATGCTTCTTGCCCTTAGCTTCTACCCAAGCATCTTTATTGTCAGCTGCAACAATTTTATAAGGAACGAGATCTTGATCTTTTTTTACCATAGGATCAGTAAAAGATCTGCCGATAAGTCTTTTGATTGCGAACAGAGTATTTTCTGGATTTGTAACGGCTTGTCGTTTAGCAGGGTCGCCTATTAGTATTTCATCTCCATCTGTAAATGCTACTATTGATGGTGTAACATTTATACCTTCCGCGTTTGCTATAACTTTTGGCTGTTTTCCTTCCATAACTGCAACGCAAGAATTTGTAGTTCCTAAGTCTATTCCTATTACATCAGACATAATTTAATCCTCTAAATTTAATTTTGTTTTTAGTTTATGGATTTGATATAGTTGCGCTCATTGAATTTTACAAGAGGTTGTGATGAAAAAATTTTTAATAATCCTTTTTATTTTATTATCTGGTGCATTAACTTCGCTTGCTGAAGATATAAAACCATCAGTCTTAGAACATACTCGTAAAGCAATTGTAACTATCAATTCACGTATATCAGTATCCGCTTACCGTAACACAGGAAATACTGCTGGCACAGGTTTTATTGTAGATAAAAAGATGGGATTAATAATTACTAATGCCCATGTTGCAACATCTGGAAGCATAGCTAGCCATTTTATTACATTTTATGAT
>JBEAVG010000062.1:0-6916 GCA_041161045.1 Pseudomonadota bacterium | reverse complement strand
CTCTAACAAAAAGCTTATCCTTACGATTGCTATTGTTATGTATGTAATGAGAAAGAACTTCTTTACCAGTACCAGACTTTCCTGTAATAAGAATATTAGCATCAGATTTAGCAACTTGATCAGCAATAGCAATAACATCTTTCATAGAAGAAGAACTACCTATCATTGGCTTAGAATTATCAGAAATAGTGGCAAGAATTGCAGCAATTAATTTCTCATCTGGTGGCAGAGGAAGAAACTCCTTTGCACCAGCCTTAATAGAAGCCACAGCCTCTTTTGGCGAACTATTAATCCCATATGCAATAACATCTATGTTAATATGCTCATCTACTGTAGATTTAATAAAAGAAGATATATCCAAACACGCATCCATAAGGACCAAATCAGCACCTTGTCCATTTCGAAGATTATTTAGTGCAGAATCTAAATCCTGAGCAAAAAACACCCTAGCACCTTTAGATTGAGCTATACCGATAGCGGCCTGAATCTCAGTATTGATAACGCCTATAACCAATAGTCTCATAGACTATCTCCTAATTATTTATAACCTACACATTCTATATAAAAATCCTAATTTTTGCAATAAATTCTTATAAACTTCAACTCTTTGACTTATGTGATAATATTTGTTAGTATGTACTCTATTTTATGGATTTTAAGGAATTGGAGCACGTATTTTTCAGCATATTACCTATATTTCTTATTACAATGCTAGGCAGCATAATAAAAAGATATTGGCTTACCGCTGATGAATTTTGGCGCAGCCTTGAAAAGCTATCATACTTCGTTTTATTTCCTGCGGTACTTTTCAGCTACATCTCAACAGCGGATATAAGTTCTAGTCACTTGGTCAGATTAGTCATAGGGCTTATGCTGTCTAGTATTGTAACAGCATCTGGACTTGTATTTTATCAAACGCAAATAAAAATGCCAGCTTCAGAGTTCACTTCAGTCTTTCAGGGTTCTATTCGCTATAATAGCTACATCTTCTTTGCGCTTGGAAGTTCACTATATGGCTCAGATGGGCTTGCTATAGTATCAGTAATTTCTGCTTATATGATAATTTTCACAAATGTTACTTCTGTATTAGCATTCAACTTCTACATAAACCATGGAACAAAACTATCAACAAAGGATGCTCTATTATCTTTATTAAAAAAATTCAGCACAAATCCTTTAATAATTGCAAGTATTGTAGGTTTTATTTTTAATTATACAGGATTAAGACTTAATACCGGACTACATAACACTCTAAAATCCTTAGCAGATTCGGCTCTGGCAATGGGGCTTATGAGCGTTGGAGCCGGGCTTAGATTCGCGTTCAACAATGTTTATATAAATAGAGTAGCAATAAGCGCGGCAGTAAAGCTATGCATCTTACCAATAGTTACGGCTACAATATTGTTCATTTTAGGTATAAAAGGCACTGCAAAAGACGTTGGGATTCTTTATAGCGCACTTCCTTGCGCAAGTACCGCATACATACTTTCTAAGCAATTAGGCGGAGATGCCGACCTTATGGCATCAATTATAACGGTCACAACGGTATTATCCGTGTTTTCTTTATCTATCGTAATGTTTATACTTGTATAACACAGAAATAGTTATTTTTTAAAAAAGGTTTTCGTTTATTGACATTCCGAACTATTTCTATTACATAACACTCACCTTTATCAAAACACTCTAAAGATAAGGCAGTAAATTTGTTATACATAAATCAATTTAGGAGCAAAAACATGTCATTAGAAAGACAAAATCCCGAGCATATTAAATCCAGTTTAAGAGTTAGTGCTGAAGAAGCTATTAAAGCAGCTATCAATCTTAAAAAAAGAGCCGAAGATGAGCACATCATAAACGCTCCACCTAAAAACGAGCTCATTCATGAAATTCTTCAAAGTATCTGCTCATCTATGGATACTATACATAAGCACTATGATAGCGTGATTAAACTTGAGGCTAAATCCGCACAACAACATAATGTTTTATCCAGTATAAAACATAGCATGGAACATTACTCCAACGCAATTACAGAAATATATTCTTCAGGAATATTTGATAATCTTTATCAACAAGATGTCCGCTCAGCAATAATATTTCAAAGTATACATACAAAATTAGAGTCAATTCAAGTAACAAATTCTCAAAAAATTGATGAGTTCAAAAAATATAAACTCGAATACAATAAAGCTAAGGCTCATCTAGCCAGTAGCACAGAGATTGAAAAGCTTCTTAAAACAATTTACTTTACTCAAAAAAATCTTACGCAATTATTAACTGATCTTTATCAAGAGGTTTTTGGTCCTCAAATGTTCTCATATGATTCTTATGACATACCGAATGTAACTGAATTTTTATTAGATTTGTCTAAAAAAACCAATAAAAAAGGTGCAAAGATTAGCGCTAAAGGTGAATTATCTGATATAATTAGATCAAAAAGAGATGAGCACTCTAAATTGTTGGAGCAAAAATCCGCTTTAGATAAAGAATTTTTAGATAAAAAAACAAAATTAGGTGATTGTTTAAAACACTCTAATGAATATCTGATAACAAAAGCTAGCGAAATAAAAACTCATATATTGATGTTAAAAACTGATTCACAAGAAGGACGAACCACTGAAGAAGTACAGTCAGAGAATGAACCTCTAATAAAATCTTTAGAAGAAAAATTAAAAATTATAAAAGAAAATATTCAAGCTTCAATAGATAGTGAAATTATTCCAAACGCAGAAAACTCAGAAAATAATGATAATGCAAATTATTTATCATCAGAATTATCTAAGCTACAAGAACAAATTCTTGAAAATGAAGCCGATATATCAGCATCAGTTAAATTTTTAGATACTTTGCAAGATTGGGTTGACTCTGACAATCAATTTGATGAAGGAATAATGCCAATTTTTTCATTATTTAAATCTACTAATATACATGACTTTAATACAACTATGCTTGAAGAAGCAGCAAAATTAATGGGAATACAAACAGGGCTGATAGGAGACGGCGAATAATACCAGTTGTTAAATTAAATTGGACATAAGCGCATTCAGGACAAAGCATGCAACATATTACAGTTTAATTGCAGCACCTATATTGTATGGTGTCGACCATAGACACCATACAACACAAAAACAACACACACACTATCCAAAAATAACAGATCAATTTGCAAGTTCTTTCTTGAAAAAAACCCAGATTCATGACTATAATTACGCAATACTCATAAAAATTGCATAAAGTTATGTCTAAAAACGAAGTTAAATCTAAATCTGACGAATCAACTCGTCGTGATTTTATGGTACTTACTGCAAGCAGCATGGCTGCTGTTGGAGGAGTCTGCAGTATGATTCCTATGGTTTCATCTCTAAATCCAGCTGAGGATACACTAGCAGCATCTTCAATCGAAGTCGATCTTTCAGGAGTAAACCCAGGACAAACAATCACAGTAAAATGGCGTGGCAAACCAGTTGTAATAAGACATCGTACAGAAACTGAAATAGCAGAAGCGAAATCAGTTCCTATGTCTGAACTAAAGGACCCAGAGCCTGATTCTAATAGAGTTCAAAAAGGCCATGAGCAATGGCTTGTAATGATAGGAATTTGCACTCATTTAGGCTGTGTTCCCATAGGTGGTCAAGGTGAATATGACGGTTGGTTTTGCCCGTGTCATGGTTCGCATTATGACAGCGCAGGGAGAATAAGAAAGGGGCCAGCGCCGCTTAATCTAGAATTACCTCCATATAGCTTTATAAGCGATACAAAAATAAAAATTGGTTGATTTAAATTATGACAAAATCTAAAACTAAACCCACAGCAGCAGAAACTAAAAAACCCTGCTCTATAATCGAATGGATAGATTACCGTCTACCTATATTCTCATTCTTAAAGCATTTTGAACATTATCAAACCCCTAAAAACCTTAGTTATCTATGGAGTATGGGTTCAATTGCAGGAATCGCTCTTGTTGTTCAAATAATCACTGGTATAGTACTTGCTATGCATTACACACCCCATGTTGACCATGCTTTTGACAGCGTTGAGAGAATAATGCGCGATGTGCAATATGGTTGGCTAATAAGATACATGCACGCCGTTGGTGCTTCTATGTTCTTCGTAGCAGTTTATATACATATCTTCAGAGGTTTGTATTACGGTTCATATAAATATCCTAGGGAGCTTTTATGGCACATAGGTATAGTGATTTTCTTAGTAATGATGGCCACCGCTTTCATGGGCTATGTACTTCCATGGGGACAGATGAGTTATTGGGGAGCAACTGTAATTACCAATCTTTTTTCAGCAATTCCACTTGTTGGAGAATCCATTGTAACATGGCTTTGGGGCGGCTTCTCTGTAGATAATCCTACACTCAACAGATTCTTCTCTCTGCATTATTTATTACCATTCGTGATAGTTGCTCTTGTAATGCTACATCTTGTAGCGCTTCATGTCCACGGCTCTAATAATCCTAAAGGAATTGATGTAAAACCAGGAAAAGATACTATTCCTTTTCATCCTTATTACACGATAAAGGATTTTGTAGGTTTTGGAGTATATTTTTTGATATTTGCATTTTTTATCTTCTATGAACCAAATTATTTAGGACATCCTGATAATTATATACCAGCAAATCCTATGGTAACGCCTGCTCATATAGTTCCAGAATGGTATTTTCTACCTTTTTATGCGATACTCAGGGCTGTACCTTCTAAGTTAGGTGGAGTGATTTTAATGTTTTCAGCTATAGCAGTTTTGTTCTTCCTTCCATGGCTTGACAGATCACCTGTAAGAAGCGCATCATTCCGACCATGGTACAGAATTTCTATGCTATTTTTTGTAATTGACTGCCTAATTCTTGGATATGTCGGAGGGCAGCCAGCAGAAGAACCATTCATTACAATAAGTAGATTTGCTTCAGCATATTATTTTTTCCACTTTTTAGTATTGGTTCCATTCATTGCAAGATATGAAAAACCTCTACCACTACCAACTAATTTATAAAGAGAGTTTATATGCTAAGAATCCTAGTTCTGATATTTACTATAATCCCAGCAATAGTATTTGCGAACAACAATGCACTAGAACCTAAACACATGAACTGGCCATTTGATGGCCTATTTGGTAGCGTTGACCGTCAAGCTGCACAACGTGGTTTTCAAGTTTATAAAGAAGTTTGCTCTGCATGCCATGGACTTAAACATCTATATTACCGCAATCTGAAAGATTTGGGTTTTTCAGAAGCAGAGATAAAAGAGCTAGCTAAGGAACATAACGTTATAGACGGACCAAACGATCAAGGTGAAATGTTCGAGCGCCCTGGGCTTCCTTCTGATCATATGTATGAGCCTTTCAAAAATGAGCAAGCAGCACGAGCTGCTAATAATGGAGCGTTACCTGTAGATTTGTCACTCATTACGAAAGCAAGAGAAGATGGTGCAAACCATATATTTTCAATACTTACAGGATATCAAGATCCTCCAGATGATTTTAAAATGCAAACCGGTCTATCTTACAATCCATATTTCGCAGGCAAACAAATAGCAATGCCTGCACCACTTTCAGATGGACAAGTACAATATGCTGATGGAACTCATGCTACTGTCGATCAAATGGCGCGAGACGTAGTAATATTCCTTCAATGGGCAGCAGAACCAGAAATGGAACATAGAAAGTCTATGGGACTCAAAGTAATGATGTTCCTAACATTCTTCACTATTTTCTTCTACATTGCTAAGAAAAGAGTCTGGGCAAGATTGGGGTAAGATCTTCTGATCCTTAACCCCAAAAGTCTCCTGTGAAAAATGTCGATTAGGGCTTTAGTCGCTTAACCATGAAATTATTCTTCTGCTCCGGAAATATCTCCTAAAGCAGCTAAATCATATGAATAAGTCGTTTGATCATCTGAGTCATAATCTAAAGTTTTAGTCGCAGGAGCTTTAGATGCTGTACCGTGATCGCCATCTTTATCAAATAGAATAAGAAGTTCTTTATTTATACCTTTAAAAGCATATGTAGCAGTTAGTCTTATATCTCCTGTACCATTAGAACCCTTAATCTTAAGTTCGTATGAATCACTATGGAGTTTTTTAATCCCAGTTTCATTCTGCGCGCCAGCAGACTTACCAATCGCAGTCTTAAATTTAGAACGCACAGCAGGATCTTGATACAGTTCAAAAACACCCTTTGTAATAGCTGCATAGCAATTATCATGACCCAAACCTTCTACAGCAACCACATATTTTTTATCTAAAGAAATCACTTTCTTATTAATCTTCCATTCAGTTGCAAATTTTACGTCATCTGCAAATTTTACAGACTTTGTCACTTTTTTAGCTACAAGGTCACTCTTAGCTGCTTCAGGTGATGAGGGTTGAGGCTTAGCTTTAATGTAAGCATCTACAGCTTCATTATACGTATCACTCTCAACTCCTTTTCCTTTAACTTCGGCTAATATCTTAATCATGTCTTGATGTCGACCAAAGCACTTACTAGCTACAGATTCAAATTTACTCACAAGATTTACTAACTGACCATCAGTATTATCTTTTGATAATTCAATAGCTCTTGCATATAAATCAAAAGATTTATCAAACAAACCTTTGTGCATATAATAATCTGCAAGTTTAATATTCATATCTATATCATTTGGTCTATGAACCAATATAGCTTTAAGAACAACATCCAGAAGATTTGACTCTATTCCTAATTTATCAAGCACACTCGCTAAATCAACATCTGATGTTTGACGTGCAATTACTTTGAAAAAATGACGAAACACCTCTAGATCTTCAGTAGGATTTTGATGAGGATTTAAACAATTAGCATACTCAAGTGCTATAAAATCATTTACTAAGCTTAATTGAGTATTTTTTGTAATTTTAATACTATCTAAATCTTCCTTTGTTGGTGAGCAGTACTCTAA
>JBEAVG010000040.1:0-4604 GCA_041161045.1 Pseudomonadota bacterium | reverse complement strand
TATCTCCCCCAATTTACTACAGCCTTAAATATCTTTTTAACGTTCGATTTAGAAAGCTTTCTAGACAATAGCTCTATTATAACCTCACCACGCAATTGCCCACCGGACGCCTTTAAATCGTTATATATACGTGCAACAATAGGCACATTACGCATCAAATGCTCAGCAAAAATCCCCTTACGTGGTATTATAGAAGCTTCTGCTAGAATTTTACCAGACGCAGTAAGCTTGACCTTATGACCTTTGATTTCAATAAACTTAAGCAATTCTAAAAAATCTGTAAGAGCGAAAATATCACCAAATTCAAAATTCTGCCCGGTCTCAATAGAGCCGATATCAAGCTCACCACCCATTTTATTGATGAATTCTAAACATCCAATAGATGAATTGCTAGTACAGCAAGGTAATATAGTATATATATCTGTTGAAGCAAACTTACTAGAGGTAATTTTAGAATAAACCTTGCTTACATAATCCCTAAATTCTGGATTATCTATATTCCTTGGATATTTCATAGATATCTCTATTTCTGCAGCAACAGTCCCCGGATTAGATGAAAGAACTACAACTCTATGAGCTAGCATAACAGCTTCTTCTATATTATGAGTTACAAGGATTATGGATTTAAGAGGCATTTTATCATCTATCCATAAATCCATAATATCATTCTTTAGCGTATTAGCAGTTAAAACATCTAATGAAGAAAATGGTTGATCCATTATCATGATCTCAGGCTCAATAACAAGAGCCCTTGCTATACCAACCCTCTGCTTCATTCCACTAGACATCTCTCTTGGATAAGCATTTTCATAACCACTAAGTCCTATAAGCTCGATTATCTCATTCGTAGCCTTTTCTACTTTGCTTTTATTGCACCCACTAGATTTTAGCCCTATTGAAATATTATCCTTCACATTAAGCCAAGGAAAAAGTCCAAATGATTGAAAGGCCATAGAAGTATTAGGAGCATCAGATTCAGTATTATCTTTATAATATGTAATCTCCCCCTTTGATGGCTCTATAAGTCTTGTAATAAGCCTCATCAAAGTCGATTTACCACAACCAGACCTACCTATTATAGCCACAATCTCCCCTTCAAATAATTCAAGATTCACATCTTGAAGTATGAGGTGATTATCCAAAGTCAAACTTACATCTTTTATCTTTAATAATTTATTTTTAGCTACCATATCAATACCTTCTAATAAGCATATTTATGAATTGTATAATTATATAATGGTTGCCAAAATAACTTATTAAAAACCACCACCATAAAAGACATTGCAATGATTCCTAGAGCAATATGAGAAAAATCACCAACAGTAGTAGCCTTAGCAACATAGGCTCCTATACCATCTGCATAAAGATGCTTATCACCCCAACTTACCGCCTCAGCTATTATGCTTGCATTCCATGCGCCTCCAGAAGCAGTAATTGCCCCAGTAATATAACTTGGTAAAATTGCCGGAATAGCAACCTCTTTCCACCATAACCATTTTTTAATACCGAATAACTTATAAGCCTCACGCATTTCAGTGGGTATAAGAGCAGCGCCAGCTATCACGTTAAAAAGTATATACCACATAGGCCCTATAATCATAAGAGGAGAAAGCCAAATATCAGGATCTAACTCATATTCTCCGATATAAATAACCGCTATCGGAAAAAACAAATTTGCTGGAAATGATGCAAGAAACTGTATTAAAGGCTGCACTATAGTAGTCAATCCAGGACTTATGCCAATATATATTCCTAATGGCACAAGTATTGTTGATACAGCCAATACTAGCAATATAACCCTAGAAAAAGTTTTCATGGTAAGCTCTAAAACTATTTTTATATCATTCATACCAATAGAATTTTTTAAAAAAAGATACACATATCTAGCAAAATAGATAGAGCATAGGACTATGAAGATATACCACAAAATATTAAAAATCATCTTGTGGGAAGCCTTAACATATACAACTTGATTATAAGGACGCATTCTTCCTGATCTCCAAGACAAAAATGGCAAATCTATTATGAAATCAGAAATAGCCGCCCATATTTTACCCAAAAAATTTGCGACCGTACTACGACTCAAAATATCTACAATAATATTACTCCTAGTAGCGTCTGACTTTGTCATTTCATATCTAAATTTATCTGACCAAACAATGAGTGGATTAAAGATAATGAAATTATATATTATAATAATGCAACACATAGCCAAAACCGCAAACCCAAGGTACAACCAGTTTTGTTGAGCAAGAGATAAAGCAATACAAGACCCTAAACCCGGCAGAGTAACTGTATTATTTCCTAAACTAATAGATTCTGACGCAACAACGAAAAACCACCCACCCGACATAGACACAGTCATATTCCAAATTATATTTGGTACGCAATATGGTAACTCTAATCTCCAAAATCTTTGCCAAGAATTTAACTTAAGTATTAAAGCAGACTCTTGTAATTCAGGCGGAATTGATTTTAAAGACTGATAAATACAAAAAGCTAGATTCCATGCTTGCGAGGTAAAAATAGCAAATATAACAGCAAACTCTAGACCCATAACAGTGTTAGGTGCTAGAGAAACAAAAGCCGTTAAAGTAAATGATATATAGCCAAGAACTGGAACGGATTGCAATATATCCAAAAATGGCACCAATACCTCTTCGAGTTTTTGGCTTTTTGCGGCCAATGTACCATATATAATACTGAATATTACAGATGCTATTATTGCCATAAGCATCCTAAATGTTGTATGAAATGCATAATTTGGAATGCTAGATATATCTAAGACAATTTTTTGATAGGTTATATCCGAGATTGGGATGTCTAATTTATCTCCACCAATTGAAAAAAATATTATAACTGATGCTATAACGGAAATAGCCAAAAGATTGGTTGCAAAACCACCGAATCCAGAGCCATCAGAAACATTTCTGATATCACGTAAAGATAAAAAGGAAGGCGTAATAAATCGCATGAGGTTTTCTATAATGTTCTCTTAACATGACCAGTATAAAGCTGCCTAGGACGACTAATCTTTTGTTCAGGATCTTCCAGCATCTCCTTCCATTGAGCCATCCACCCAACACTTCTTGCAACAGCAAAAAGAACCGTAAACATCTGAAATGGAATACCCATAGCTTGGTATATTATTCCGGAATAAAAATCAACATTAGGGTAAAGCTTTCTGTTTATAAAATACTCATCATTAAGAGCTATTTTTTCTAATTCCATAGCAATTTTAAGAAGTTCATTATCCCTTTGCCCCAATTCATCTAAAACTTCCTGACAAACCTCTCGAAGAACCGAAGCCCTAGGATCATAATTTTTATATACTCTATGACCAAAACCCATAAGCCTGAAATTGTCATTAGGATCCTTAGCACGCGCTATAAATTCAGGAATACGATCAACTGATTTAATTTCTGAAAGCATTTTAATTACCGCTTCATTTGCTCCACCATGAGCTGGTCCCCATAAAGAAGCAATACCCGCACTAATACATGCATATGGATTAGCCCCAGATGAACCCGAAGTACGCACTGTTGAAGTAGAAGCATTTTGCTCATGATCCGCATGGAGAATAAAGATTTTTTCCAAAGCTCTCGATAAAATAGGACTAACCTTATATTTCTCACAAGGCGTTGCAAACATCATATGTAGGAAATTTTCAGTAAAACTTAAACTGTTATCTGGGTAGACAAACGGCATACCAATAGAATATTTATAGCACATAGCAGCCAGCGTAGGCATCTTAGCTAGAATACGCACAGCAGCTTCTTCGCGATCCTCTGGATCATGCACATTAGATTCATCATGATAAATAGCAGAAAGAGAACCCACAGCAGAAAGCATTACCGCCATAGGATGAGCAGAATGCCTGAACGCATCAAATAAATGCCTTACTTGCTCATTAACCATAGAATGATGAGTTATTATGCTCTTAAACCTTTTAGACTCAGATGCATTTGGTATATCCCCATGAAGCAGAAGATATGCAACATCAAGGAATTCATGCTTTTCTGCAAGGTCCTTTATATCGTAACCTCTATGACGCAAAATACCAGCATCACCATCTATATATGTTATTGTAGATGTGCAAGAAGCGGTAGACATAAACCCGGGATCATATGTAAAATACCCCGTTTCTTTATACAAACCTGTAACATCTATTACATCTTGGCCTATGCTAGCATGTTTAATGGGAAGTTTTACTAATTTATCACCGATTTTCAGCTCGGCAAAATCTTGCTTGCTTTCAGACATAGCTAATACCATTATATTTCGTTAAGGTTGTTACAAGTGTATCATCTGAATAGCTTGATCACAAAAGGATTTCTTAATAAAACAATGGTTTTTCTTAGAGCTATTGTGTCATTTATAACAAGCCCCTATCTGTAAGGAAACTTTTTATCTTCAACAAATCATACCATGTTGTCTTCTTTTGCCCCGGTTGCCTTAGAAGATATGCAGGATGAAACAATGCAGTAGTGGTAATGGATTTTTCTAGATATTGATTTGTATATTGGTAATATTCTTGCCTAATTTTACTGATTTGTAAATGATCTCCCAGAAGACTAGAAACCGCAGTAGCACCAACCAATATT
>JBEAVG010000021.1:0-4923 GCA_041161045.1 Pseudomonadota bacterium | reverse complement strand
GGCAAATTTTCCTCTAGTATTTTTTAGTTTTTAATGTCTAATTTTCTATCTTTTCTATATAGTATTTTGTTCCATCTCTTAAGTCTAATGCCTTGTAATTCTGGTTAAATAATTTATTTTGACTATTGAGTTTTGAAAGATAATCCAAAGCTTTTTCTATCCCTTTTTCTGGCATTTTTACTGTGATATTATCATTAAGAACGATATTCCATCTACGCTCTCCATATCGTATAGCTGAAGTTACGGTTTCTTTTATACGGGGATATAGATCTAGAGTTTTTATTAGTTGTTCTGCATAAAGGTTGGCATCAGAGCCTACTACTTGTATTAGATCTTTTGGGATATTTTTATCTAACTCTTCCATTATGTTTCCCTCTTTATCAATCAAAGAGAGTTTTTTTTGGTTTTGCCATATTGCTATTGGTTTTCTTTCGGAAATATGAATTATGATAGCATCGGGTAATTTTCGTGATACTGAAATATGCTCAATCCAGTGATTCTTTTTTAATTGATCATGTGTGTTTTTTAGTGATATAGAAAACAGAGGGGTGCCGACATCTGCATTAAGTATTGATATTATCTCTTTGGATGTAATATGAGCATTACCTTTTATTATTACCGTTTTTAGCCTAAATCCACTATCTGCAGTTATTTCGTTAAAATTATGTACAAAAAAATTTTTTATAAAATTTAGATGATTGGTGAAAAAAAACAGATACAGTATAATTATGGTAAATGTTTTGCTTATGAGTGATGTTCGTAATACAACAGCGCGTAATTTTCTCTGGAAAGAAAGTTTTCCGTGATTGTTGAACTTATTTTTCTTTGAGCCAAACGTCATTATAAAGCCTATTATAGCAAAAGACAGGAGTATAGCATCTGATTCTGATCTAATCTAGATAATCTTTGAATTTGATTTAATATTCTTAAATTATGATGTTCTAAAATCTTTTTGTTATTAGCTCAGGTCTTTTTTGGAATTGATATATATGTATCATTATTCAAAAAGGAAAACATATTTTCAATTATAGATTTGATTTTTCTAAGGTTTTGCTACTAAAATATTCTTTGAATTGTATTTAAGAGCTATTTCAGGAGGTTTGATATGTCATCTTTAGGAGCTGATCCGCTCTTTGTGGGGTTAACTAGACCAACAATGATTTTCGGTGTTAGTATTCAATTTGGGATGCTAAATATGATTATTTCTGTGCTTGCTTTTATACAAACCTCAAGTTTTCGTATTCTTCCGATTGCATTTTTAATACATGCAGTAGGATATATATTGTGTTTTAAAGAGCCTAGATTTATGGAGCTTTATATTAACAAGTTCAGTCGTTGCAATCAATGTCCCAACAAGATGTTCTATGGGGCTAACTCTTATGATTTATAGTCTCATTTTTATGGTGGTGTGAAATATGGTTAAGCTTTTTAATACTCAATCTGGGAAAGAGCGCTTTGCAAAGCGTGAATTACATGTAGATCATTTCATACCATACAAGTGCCACTGGAATAGCAATACTATTCTTACTAAGAAAAATGAGTTAATGCAGGTGGTGAAGCTTGATGGTTTTTCATTTGAAACAGCTGATGATGAAGATCTTGATATAAGAAAAAGCATGAGAAATTTGCTTTTTAAGAATATGGCTTCTGGAACTATGACTCTATATTTCCATACAATTAGACGTAAAAAGCCTATTACCAAGCTAATAGACGAATTCACAGTAGAAAAATCGGAAATTAATAAAGCAGATTTCATGGATTATTTAAAGAATGAATGGGATCAGCATTATGCTGTGAGTGAGTCATTCTTTAACGAGCTATATGTTACAGTAGTATACAAACCAGATACTGCTGGGGTTGCGATTTTGGAGCATTGGTATAAAAAATTGCTACAAAAATCTGACAAGAGCGCTTGGGAAAGTGACATGAAAGAAATGTGTGAAAATCTCGATGAGATGACTAGCAGAATACTGAATACATTTAAGGATTATGGAGCAAGGTTATTAGGTATAGATTCTAGGGCGGAAGGAGATTTTTGTGAAATACTGGAATTTATTAGCGCTATATTAAATTGCGGGCATTTTATGGAAATGCGTGCACCTAAAATGGATATAGGGAAATATATTCCTACTCATAGATTGTTCTTTGGGTCTAAATCTCTTGAGGTGAGGGGACCTCAGGGCACTAGATATGGAGGTATAGTAAGTATAAGAGAATATGGACCTAACACATATGCTGGAATTTTAGATAAGTTATTGCAACAGCCTTTTGAATTCGTCATGACTCAAAGTTTTATATTTGCAAATCGTACAGTTGCGATTAACAAGATGCAATTGCAACAAGATCGTATGATCCAGGCGGAAGATAAGGCCGTATCACAAATTCAAGAAATCTCTGTGGCTTTAGATATGGCTATGAGTGGAGAGATAGGCTTTGGTGAGCACCATTTTTCGCTTCTTTGTATTGATTCTAGTATTAAGGCTCTAGAAAATACTTTGTCTATTGCGGCTGTAGAACTTTCTAATTGTGGAATTCAGCCAGTTAGAGAGACTGTGAATTTGGAGGCTAGTTATTGGGGGCAGCTTCCAGGAAACATGGATTATATTGTTAGAAAATCTACAATAAATACTCTTAATCTTGCAGGATTTGCGTCTATGCATAATTATCCTATTGGTAAAAAGCAAGGCAACCACTGGGGGGAGTATGTTACGGTCCTGGATACAACATCTGGTACACCTTACTACTTTAATTTTCACCTAAGAGATGTAGGCCATACTTTGATAATAGGTCCTACTGGTGCAGGTAAAACAGTTCTCATGAACTTTCTTTGTGCTCAGGCTCAAAAATTTAAGCCTAGGATGTATTTCTTTGATAAAGATCACGGCGCTGAAATTTTTATACGTGCCATAGGTGGTGTTTATACTACTATAGATCCAGGACTTCAGTGTGGATTTAACCCTCTGCAATTAGAAGATACAGGAGAAAATAGGACGTTTTTATTAGAGTGGCTAAGATTACTCGTAACAGTTAATGGAGAATCTCTTTCTGCTGAAGATATTAAAGCTCTCAGCTTAGCTGTTGATGGTAATTTTAAACTGGATAAAAAGGATAGAAAATTATCTAATGTTGTTGCATTTCTTGGAATTGATGGTCCAGGCACTATTGCTGGAAGAATTGCTATGTGGCACAGTAGGGGGTCGCATGCAAAGATTTTTGACAATGATGAAGATAGTATCGATTTAACAAAATCCAAAATATTTGGATTCGAAATGGCTGAGCTACTTAAAGATCCAATCAGCTTAGGACCTGTGCTTCTTTATATTTTCCATAAAATAAACCTTTCTCTGGATGGATATCCTACGATGATAGTGTTAGATGAGGCTTGGGCTCTCATAGATAATCCAGTTTTTGCACCTAAAATTAAAGACTGGTTAAAAGTCTTAAGAAAACTTAATACTTTCGTGATCTTCGCTACGCAAAGCGTTGAAGATGCAGCAAAGAGTAAGATAAGTGACACTTTAATCCAGCAAACGGCTACACAGATATTCTTGCCTAATCTTAAAGCAACTGATGTTTATAGAACAGCTTTTATGCTTAGTCAGAGAGAATTTTCACTAATTAAAACTACTGATCCTTCAACGAGGTATTTTTTAATAAAGCAAGGCATTAATGCTGTGGTTGCTAGAGTAGATCTATCTGGGATGACTAATATTATAAATGTTCTCTCTGGTCGTAGCGAAACAGTACATTTGCTTTCCGATTTACGTAAACAATACGGTGACGACCCGGAAGCGTGGCTTCCTGCATTTTATGAAAAAACAGGGGAGCCAATATAGATGACTCCTCCTAGAGCTAATAAATCATTTACTTGCTCTGTTAGCTCATCATTGCGCTTATGTAAAAAATTCATTTTTGCGCTAATCATGATGATTTCCATTATGATGAGTAATTCTAGAGTGACTTTTGGCACATCATCTTCTGACATAATAAATATAATATCGTCAGTAACTTGTGAGACGCAAGGGCTAGCAGGTTTTATCTTAATAGAAGATGCTCATACATGTATTCATGATCCTATGGCTTCTCTTTTTGTTGCAAATATAATATCTCCAGGTCTTTATTTGGAAACAATGCTGAAATTAAAAATAGGTGATCCTTCTTTATTGCCAGGAAATTGCTCTAGAGCTAATAGATCAGGGGGGATTAACCCACAAACCGGAGCTCGCATAACTCCTACAATAGATTTTGCTTTTTGTAGCAATGTTTTGTTAATCAAAGAAAGAGCTATAGCAGTAGGTAAGGCTGCTATAGCAATAGCTGAGGCTATATTAATAGGAAAAGACCCATGGAAGACTCTACTTAATGCAGCTCTTTTGGATCCTTCCAAATATCATGAATTTTTTCGTGGAAAACAAGAAGGGGATTCTGATGTTTTTTTAGATATTCCATTTCCATTACCATGGGTAGTTACTAGAGAGAATGATAAGTTATGTGTTTCTACATATACAATTTGGGGAGCTACATATCATGTTGGATGTAAATATATCAAAGAACCATTTCCAAATTCAATATATGCTCAATTTTTTAATACGCCAAATGGAGGAGCTGAGTTTGTAAATGGTTTAGATGAAAATTTAATGCCTCAAGATATAAGAAATTTTATAAGATGCTCAAGCGCTGGAGGCTGTGCTGCAATAGTTGATAGTAATACCCAGAATATGTTTAGTATTTCTGGTAAAATCATAACTTGCCTTAGACAAATGTTATCTAAGTTGATTAACAGCAATGGCGTGTGTGAATTAGATGCTGGAAACTTTGCAACAGCTCATACGGACAATAGTTTTTTTTGGCAATTTCAAAAAAACATGCATAGAGCTGTGATGGCATTTTTAACTCTATATGTTATCTTCATAGGTTTTAATA
>JBEAVG010000016.1:0-6698 GCA_041161045.1 Pseudomonadota bacterium | reverse complement strand
ATTCTAGATACTAGAACTCTATATACCTCCTCTGGGAATGGAGCATATTTGTTATAGCTTCTAAGACCAGCCTCAATATGAGCAACTTTAATTTGAAGGTAAAAAGCAGCCAGAGCCCCTGTAAATGTTGTCGCTGTATCTCCCTGTACTATTACCAAATCTGGTCGCAGCTCTTGCATTATTTCCTTTAACCCCAAAAGTGCCAATGATGTAACATCAAAAAGGTCCTGACCTTGCTTCATAATCCCCAAGTCAATATCCGGAACTATTCCAAAAAAAAGAAGCACCTGATCTAACATTTCTCTATGCTGAGCAGTGACGCATACAACGGTCTTGAAATTAGGATTCTGTTTGGTAGCAATAATCAGAGGTGCTAGCTTTATTGCCTCAGGCCTTGTACCAAAAATATAAAGAAGCGTTTTAGTTTTCATATAATATGCTATATAAAGCTTGGGCTATTATAGTATAGCTATAGACTTAGAGCAAATTATTATTCATTCTACTATTCTAAATCCTCCTCTAAAGGAAGGCTATCTACATCTATAAGCTCAGATTTTGAAGAAACAAGATGATACCTAGTAAGGCTTTTTATAGGCTCTTTGTTTGTAGATTCAATACCTAATTTACCTATGGCACGAACCTTTGGAAGAAAATTTCTATTAAAAGAAGCAGAAAATTTATCATAATTATTTACCAAACTCTGAACACTATTACCTATTTTTTGTGAATATTCAGTAAGCATAGAAATTGAGGAAATAATTTTACGTATCTCTTCAAGGATCACATTATGATTAATAGTACGTATATTGTCATGTATCTGGAATCTAGCAAAAGACAGCATGTTCATAAGTCCGGCAGGACCTACAGGAAATATATTCACTCCCCAAGCTTTGTTGCTAAAGTCCTTATCCATATTTGATATTTTATCAACAGCATATTCAGTAGGAAGAAACATAAGCATCATAACGTGATTTACATGTTTTTGCTGTAAATTAAAGCTTGTAATTATGTTCTCTCTATATTCTTTAGAGGATAAAGACTTGATATGAGAATTCATAGCTCTTAAAAGATTATCATTATCTGATTTATTTTCATCTCCTGTAAAATCCACTAAAAATTTTGAGGCTTTTGCGTCTATAACCATCATGTTATTACCCGGAAGAAAAACAACGGCATCAGGTCTTATCTTCTTATCCTCTGAGAGATTTACATTATATTGCATAATAAAATCAACACCAGGTTTTAGACCTGAAGACTTTAGAACATTTTCTAATGTTATTTCAGCAAGCTGCCCAGCACCAGATGGGGAAAGCAGGGATTGTTTTATTATATCAACTGTAGACTTAGAATTATCAACCTCTTGATTCAAAGAAGCAACCATCTTCACAATACGCTCAAATTCCTCATGAAATTTTTGTGCATTGTCAGTAATTCTTTTTTCAGATAGCTCCCTAGATTCTTTATTTTCCTGTTTATGAAGATCAATAAGCTGTTTTGAAAGAGTGCCACCAAGCTCAAAAAGAGACGCCTTGGCTGCAGAAAAGGCCTCTTTATAAGCAGCATCACTATTTTGTAGCTCCTCTTTCAAATGCTTATTTTCTGACTCAAGTATTTGTATTGACTTGATATTGGATATATGAATTTTTTCTAATTCCTCTAGCTTGTTTTTAGATTCTTCTAATTCATCTTCTATGAATCCTAATCTAATTTTTATAGAGATTGAACGATAAGCCCAGAATCCTACAAAAACAACAGCACAGAGCAACAAAACTAATTCAAAATTATCCAACATTATCCCATTTGTTTATTTTATATACCAAGCGCTTATCAACTAGCAGAATCAAGCCAAGAAATATTACCATCAGACCTCTGATAAACCACATTTAATCTGCCATTTTTTATGTTTTTAAACATAACAGCAGGTAAATTTTCTAGGTCCATCTTCATAACAGCCTCACTAACACTCAAAGATTCTAATATAGTAGGCTTTTCAGCTACAATTATAGGATTATCTCCATCATAGTTTGAATCTTCTTTGTTATGAGAAATTACATATTTCACAGCTTCCGTCATAGCATCTGAAGATTTCAGTCTATGACTCCTATCCTTGAGCTTTGATTTATACCGCCTTAGCTGTTTTTCACATTTTGTAAGAGACATATCAAATGCAGAATAAACATCATCGCATGAAGCATTACTTCTAATTAAAGTATGCCTACCAGTACCATCTCTCACTATAATTTCACACGAAAATAAATGACCATCCTTCAGGAAATGAACATCTCCAGCATGCGCATGGTCGAAATATCTATCCACAATATGTTGCAATTTTTCATTTACATACTCCTGCAAAGAAGCACCAACAGACATATGTTGACCTGAAATATTGATATTCATAAAAATAGTCTCCATTTTATTTTGATTCCTCCACAATATAAATCTAGTACTTCTTAACTGACTTTTCAAGGTTAGATATAAACAACCATGGATTTTTATACACATAATTAGTTTTATAAATCTAATACGTATTAATATTCTTTTCTAAAATAAATTATTTTGATTTACTATTTATAATCTCAACTAAAAAATATCTACTAACATCATGCCAAATCAAAAATTAGAAGCAGCCATCGGGAAAATCTCAGGATCTTTTCCTATTACAGAAGGTGAATGGGATCCTGATTGTGTTTCTGTAGATTTAAAACAGAGCCCTTATCTACTAGAAACTGCAACAGGACTTTACAATGATCAAAATACAGGGCAAGGCACTAATATTAATTTACATTATGAAAATGGCCTCTTAAAAATGCCCAATGGAACTTTAGCTGATACCACGGGTGTGGAATCCAAAAAATATAAAAATTCTAAAGCATTTATTATGTCCAAAGATGGAGAAATAACATTATTTAACCACGGAAGATCTGCAACTCATGGATCAGCGGCAAAAGCAAAACCTTTAGAAGCGGCAGGCGTAATAAGCATTATTAATGGCAAAATAACATCTATAGTAGATGATAGTGGGCATTATACCCCTGATAAATATGACTTATATAGAATGGTAAAATCAATTGATGAAAAGATGCCTGGCGTCATAAGTGAAGAATGTATAATCTCTCCTATTCCAGAAAGAATTGAAGAAAAGATAAATCTAAAAAAATCAGATTTTCTTGCTCATATGGAACAAGAAATAGATGGAATTCCACTATGGAAAAAAATGAGGAATGATAGAATATTAGAACATGAAAAAATGCATTTGATGCACTCATTTAATAGCAACCCAAAACCTCATACTCTTGATATGATAGCCAAAAAGGTAATTATTGATATTTCTAATTCAAGTTTTACTTCCGCTATCGCAAATTTATCTCGAGAAGATAAGAAAAAACTAATCGATACAGAATATTCAATAGTTTTAAAAAAAGACAAAGAGCTTAGAGTCATAACTATTTCTGAATTAGTGAAGGATACTCTTAAAGAAAACACCCCGGAATCTAGAACTATTCTCTTTGAAAGTGGATTATTAGACATTACTAGAGAAGAAGAGTTTAAAAGAAATTTACTTTCCCTAAGGATTGATAAATTAATCAAAGAAGGAGTAGACCTTTCTAATTCATTTAATAAAGATGGAGATAATGTATTAGCTTATTATATAAAAGAGGACCCCTCTGAATCCGAGCAAACGGCAAGAGACAAAATCTTCTTACTCTCAAACTCAATGCCTCACCCTAACTCACCTAACAGAAATGGAGAAACAGCCGCACATATAGCTACTTCAAAATCCCTACCCTTTTTTCGACAAGCAGTTGATGCTGCTAACTTAGACTGGAAGATTAGAGATAATTCAGGCAAAACCCCATTAGATTACATTATAAAGAAAAATGATATTGAAAAATTAGACATATTACTTAAATCAGGACGAGATATTGGAATAAATTTAGTAGATGAAGATGGAAGGACTCCATTATCAAATAGCATAAATACACCCCAAATTTTTAGTATGCTCCTAAATGCAAAAAGCGATGTTAATCATATATCTTCTTATACTGGTTTATCTACATTGCATTTAATTATAAAAATAAAAACACATCAAGATACAAAAATTTTAGAAGAATTATTAAAACATAATCCAGATGTTAATTTGCAAGAAAAAGGAGATCATACCAATTCAGACACTGCACTACATATAGCTAGCAGAGAAGGTAAAACAAAAATGGTAGACTTATTGCTAAAGTCAGGAGCTAATCCTAATATTAAAAATAAATATGGAGAGACAGCATTAGATTTAGCGATAAAGAAAGAAAATGTAAATACAGCTAAATTACTACTAACTCAAGAAAATCTAGCCCTAGACAACAAAGGCTTAATGGGCAATACCGTACTTCATAACTCTATGGACATAAAGCACAATAATTATGAAATTACTCGTATGCTTCTAGACAAAGGAGCAAATCCAAACGCACAAAATAACCTTGGAGAAACTCCTTTACATAGAGCTATTAAGACAGGAAATCATGAATTAGTTGCAGCATTTATGGAAAAAGGAGCCAATATACAAATAAAAGACAAAGAGGGAAAAACTCCATTAGATTATGCTATGAGTATAAAAGACACAGAAATAAAGCAAAATATTATTCAGTCATTAACCTCCATAGATCAAAAGCTCAAAGGCATTGTTATTTCAGGAGACGCTCCCAAATCTGATCACGCCAATAGTATAGACTCTAAGACTCCCGAAGCTCATTTTAAGAGATAGGTAGCCTCTCGCTTGAATTCTAAAGTGAAGTGCGACAATCTTAATGGGCAATTTCAAGTGTGGAGTGCGAAATTCTATTTAACAATAGCTTTAACTGAATAAGTAATTTTATAAGACATATTACCCCTATCTACAACCCAAGCTTTTATTTGTATTATATTAGGGCCCGTTTTTAGATATGGGATTATATTCTTATTTGGCGAAACAGAAACATATTTAAATGTATCATTTTGCCTTACATTCATATCCGGAAGAGAAGTAACAATACCTTTATCCCCTCTTACCATTAAGACATCAGCGCCATTAACTTTAATCAAAAGATAATCATCTACTCCAGCCTCAGTTATTTTAAATGATAAAACGTCTGAAATATCACCTATATCAAATGTAATATCAGAACTAAATAATTTAGGGGCAGTATTAGACCCCTGAGTAATTTTACATTTGTCTAAATTTATTTCCCCATCAGACAAAGTACTACTATTAACGCACTCAGCTGACAGCCCAGAATTATCTACAGCAATATTATTAATACCTGCAGGTCTACATCCTACATTCTCATCTAATGGAGCAAATACCGAAATTTTTGCATTCTTATCAATAACACAAAATCTCCTGAGAGGTTTAGTGTTGTCGATAGGAGCATATCCAGTAATACAAGTTCCTACAGATTCTTCTCCAGGATGAGCAGACTCCCAAGTAGCATTACCGTCAGAAGGCTTTGGTGATGTAATAGCAGCGCAATCAGGCATTGGAGGCACCGAGACGCATAAACTATTTTCTATATCAGTTTTATTACGTATAGTTTGAGTTTCATAATTAGGCGCTTTTGAATCATATACTCCACCTAAATTTCCAGCACTTGGATTAGAAGAAACTTGTGGATTATATGGATAATATTGACTAGATGATAAGAATTCACCATAAGACGGCTCTGGTTTTGCCCTATCAGATGGATTTTCTGTAATCTCACAAAGCTCATTATTTCCAGTTCTTCCTGAATAGTTATAACAAAAAGAATTATCAGTGCACTGATATACTAGTACATTCTTGCCACCTTTACCTGAAACCGTTTCTTTCAAAGAATTACAATTCTTAGTATTGTCACAAGAATATGAACCATCTAACTGTAATGTACAAAATTTATTTGGATTACATAATGTCAAACCACGATATTTCATCAAAAGTTTAGTAAATTCAGTGCATGATATTACTGATGTATTTTTTAAATTAGCTAAAACACAATTGGTTTGATAAGACTGGAGGCATCTTGTGTATTCATCACCTGTTTTGGTAATACATGGCGAAGAATTTACACTTGTAATACAATCTTCATTAAAATAGCCATCCAAGCATAATTGAACACCACCAGCAACATATTCATTATTTGTATATTCTAAACCTCCAATATATAAGGCCTTACTATTTACTTTTGGAGGTATGTTTCCATCATATGGAATAGCATCATTCAGATATTTACCAAAAATACTAGCTGGACTTACTGAATTATTACCAGAAAAAGGTGCTTTGATTAATGATATACCATCTTCATCATAAGATGTAGCATAAGCTGTATATTCATTGCCACCTAAATTTATCTTAGATTGAGCAGAAGCATTCCCATAAATAGGAGGCCCAACAACGCCAGTAGCAGAATCAGATCCTACTGAAATAGTTACATGCATTTTAGGATAAAAGAAGCTAGTAGCACATCCCCCACCAAGACTACAATCAGATACTGTAGGATTAGCTATTTCACCCCTAAGTGCACATCCTAAAGATTTTTCATAAGATGTATCAGTAGATTTATATACACATATTTGATTTTTAGATTGAACAGCATTTTCCATATCTTGACGTGGTATCACAATATTAACAACATGATTTACACCATTAATATCACTCAATACTTTAGACACTATATTAGGGTCTACATTGTATCTAG
>JBEAVG010000146.1:0-5338 GCA_041161045.1 Pseudomonadota bacterium | reverse complement strand
ATAGATAGCTATAAAAAGAAGAGTGATGAATATGATGGCGAAATTAAAGCATCCGCACACAGAATAAATACTACTACTAAAGCCATAACTATACTATCAAAGTTACCAACATCCAAAAAATTGGATAAGAGTAGCATTCTAAAGCTTATTGATTATGAAATTCTATTGTCAGACGAAATAGAAATTGGATTAAAACAATCTGTCATAAATCCTAGCTTAACAACTAAAAAACAGTATTTATTATCCACTCTAAAACTTTTAGGCGATTTAATTCCATACTTACCAAAGATAGAAAAATCCCATCAATCAGGAGTAGATGCATTTATGACATTGCATTGTTTGATTTGTGATTCATATATAAAAAACCTACGAAGTGATACTCATGATAAAACAATGCCGTATCTACTCACAATTACCTCTACTTACGATAAAATTAAAACGATACCACCTTTTCAACCTTTGGTAGCTGAGTTCTCTAGGCACAAAGAAATTATACTTAGTTTGGATCAATCTGATAAAGATCAGATAAAATTAACCAAACAAGAAAGTAAAATTACGGAGCTATCAACCAAAATAGCAATGATGACTTCTGAACAAACTGAACTATTAAACAAAATAGACATGATGACTTCTGAACTAAAACAAAAAATAATAGACGAACAAGAGACCCATAGACGTTACCGAGAAGCTTTAGAAAAACAAAAAGCAGAGATGAAAGAGTTATTGGATCGTATTGCAAAATATGAACAGACTAATACTCAAGATCTAAGCGATGATGAGCCTGCTCAATCTAGTGCTCAAGCTCATGATGATATAGTGCCTACAGGTGAAGCTCCGGACGTGGCTTCTGGCGACTAAGCTTTAGTAAAGACTCAGTGCTGAATTGTTGATTTCTAAAGGCTTGCATTATTAAATAACGGATGGTAGATTGTGATTGCAAAATCATAATGCATTCGTAGCTCAGCTGGATAGAGCGTTGCCCTCCGGAGGCAAAGGCCGTTGGTTCGAATCCAATCGAATGCACCATAAAGCGCCTCTGTAAGCATTTGGCACATAAGACTAATTAAATCCAAGATAAAATTGCCCTTGATGGGACGATGGATTGGCAATTCCTAAAAGTTTTACAAATTGCCTTTCAAGATAATCTATTTTCATCAAAATAGTTTTATAATCGAGTTTTGGCTCTTTTTCAAAATGAGCTCTAAAAATCTCTAAATCTCTAGAAGTATAGTATCTACGACCAGAAACTTTATAAATTTTGAGTTTAGGAGAAATTTTTTCAAAATACCTTAAAGCAGCCTGAGATACATTTAAAATTTCAGACATTTCGCCTATATTATAGTATTTTTTATTTGATTTTAGCATTAATCCTATCCTTTAATATTCTAGATGGAGAAAAGCTTGTAACATATCTTGGAGCGATAATCATTCTCTCCATTGTTTTCATATTTAACGCAGGTCTAGATTTTTTATATTTTACTTCAAATGTACCAAAGCCTGTAATTTGTATCTTGGAACCAAACTTCAAAATTTCAGAAATATCGGTAAAAATATCAGAAACAACCTTCTCTACTACAAGCTTAGAGAGGCCTAGCTTTTCATGAATATCATCCACAATTTCTGCTTTTGTTATAGTCATACCATTCCCAAACTAATAAGAAAAACCATCTCCCAAATATATTCTCTTTACTTCCGAAGAAGCAACAATATCGGATGGCTTTCCCTCCATAAGAACCCTTCCATCATAAATAATATAACCTCTATCAACTATGTCTAGAGTTTCTCTGACATTATGGTCTGTAATAAGTACTCCTATTTTTCTTGATTGCAATTTGGCAATTAAAGTCTTTATGTCATGAACAGCTATGGGATCTACGCCAGCTAAAGGCTCATCTAACAAAATAAACTTTGGATTCAGAGCCACAGTCCTAGCAATTTCGAGCCTCCTTCTTTCTCCACCTGATAAGGCCGTAGCCATAGCATATCTAAGATGAGAAATGGAGAATTCTGCCAATAATTCCTCAAGAACCTTCTCTCTTTGTTCAGGATCATCATAAATCAGCTCCAAAACAAGCATTATATTATCTTCTACACTCAGACCTCTAAAAATGGAAGATTCTTGAGGTAAATATCCAAGACCCATTTTAGCTCTTTTATCGATAGACATATTTGTCAAATCTTGATTATCCATCATAACATCTCCAAAATCTGGAGTCACAATACCAACAACTATACCAAAACATGTGGTTTTACCAGCTCCGTTAGGACCCAAAAGGCCTACCACCTCACCACTAGATACAGTAAATGAAATATCTCTAACGACAGAACGACCATCATAACTTTTAGAGATATGCTGAACTTTTAAGATACTCCCCATTTTTATTCACCTGTAAGTTTTAAGAGCTTTATTTCACCGTAATATGTTACCTCATTTGCACGAACTATGTAATCATCTTTTGAAATAATCACATCATCTTCTAGAAGTAACTCATATTTATCAGAATTGTAAAAAGCCTTCGAAGCAACCACAACCGTTCCATCACTCTTAAGAAGCTTAATACCATCAGAAAAATATATAGACTCCATATGTTTTATATCTATATCCCTAAATCTGAATTCAGCATGTTTTGCTATAAGACTCATGTCATCAAAACATATAAAAACATTTCCATCAAACAAAGCAACTTTATTCTGCTTATTTATCACCAAATCATCGGAATTAATATAAAGATGTGAATTACTCTTAGCTGCCCAGCATATCGGACCAAAACTAACGAGAGTTATGTAAAATAAAATCAGCTTTAACATCGCCATGGAAAGTTATTAAATTAAATTCTTCAGAAGCATCAAATTCATTCGCAGTAACATTTGCATTTTTGCCTTTTATAGTTACAAAACCAGGCGCTACAGCAGAATGGTTTTTAAAATTTATATCTATTTTTGATGTTACAAGTTCATAACCTACATATTTCAAATTCACACCATCTGTAAATTTCGCAGCATCTACGGAACTATCTATTGAACCAGAAGCAGCAATCAGATCCAAAATTTGATTATTATCAATAGTGTAAAAACCAGAAACATGTTTTAAATAATACATTCCATTATTTTCTTGAACAACATTTTGTGCAGAAATCTTATACGGATGCTTTCCTACAGAACTAAAAAGCGAATCACCAACTATAACACTCACTTGAGATTTTGGCTTTTCTACTTCTAGATTTTGTTTTTTTTCTAAAGATAATTGTTTTTTTACCATCTCGAATATAAAAAACAAACCAACTATTAGAAATAGCCATATGGCAATTTTACGAACTTTTATCATAAAAAACCTAAATTAACAATCAACCAACACCTGCTCCTAAAATATCATGAATATGAACTATGCCATGAAGTTTACCACTCTCAACAACTAATAAAGATGTAATATTCTTCTCATTCATAAGAGCAAGGGCTTCCACAGCAAGCATTTTTGGTGTTGTGGTTTTTGGAGAATGAGTCATAACCTCAGATGCTTTCATGTTAACAATATTAGCACTCATGTGCCTTCTAAGATCGCCATCTGTAATTATGCCAACAAGATTATCTGACGAATCTATAACGGCAGCAATGCCAAATCCTTTTTCAGTCATACAAATAAGCACATCAGACATTAAGTCATTATCTTTTACTACAGGAACTTTATTTCCTACATGCATCAAATCCGATATTTTTTTAAGGTTAGCACCAATCTTGCCACCTGGATGCAGAATTTTGTAATCATCTTTCGTAAAACCTTTAGTCTCATATACAGCAACCATAATAGCATCCCCAAGTGCGAGCATCATTAATGCAGATGTTGTAGGCGCAGAAATTGCAGAAGCTTCAGAAGATTCTGGGATATTCAAAAGGAAATCAGAACTTTGGGCTAAAAGAGAGCTTTTACGCATAGTAATACCTACGACTGGTATATGAAAGCGTTTACAATAGCTAAGTATGTCCATAATTTCGCTAGTCTCACCCGAATTAGAAAGGAGTATGACTATGTCATCTTGATGTATCATCCCCAAATCGCCATGACTCGCTTCTGCTGGGTGAATAAAAATTGCAGGAGTTCCAGTAGAAGCTAAACTAGCCGCTATTTTGTTTGCGATATACCCGCTTTTTCCTATACCAGAAAGAATTACCCTCCCTTTGCTTTTTATTATTAAATCTACCACATTATCAAAGTCTTGCGGTAAATTATTACAAAGATTTTCTAATCCTTCTATTTCATTTTTTATAACTTTTTCTGCTATTTTTGACATTACTTAAAGTACCAAAAAGTTTAGAAAGGAATAATACATTAAAAACACTTGTATGTCACATTATTTAATGCACGCTCCAACCTCCATCTATAGCAAGAGCCTGACCTGTAATAGTTTTCCCAGAATCACTACATAGAAACAAAACCATAGATGCTATATCATCGATAGTAATAAATTGCTTAATAAAATGCTCTTTAAGTAGCACTTTATCTATAACCTCAGATTCAGAAATACCGTGCTCTTTTGCTTGAGATGGAATTTGCTTCCTAACAAGTGGAGTATCTACATACCCTGGACATATTGCATTCACAGTGATACCAAACTCCGCTAAGTCTAAAGATGCAGCTTTTGTAAGCCCTACAACACCGTGCTTTGCAGCAATATAAGCAGATTTGAATGGCGAAGCTATAAGACCATGAACTGATGAAATATTTATAACCCTTCCCCATTTGCGCTTTTTCATTCCATGAGATGAAGCCTTGATTGTATGAAAGTTTGATGAAAGGTTAATTGCAATAATTGCATCCCACTTTTCGTCATCAAATTCATCTATAGGCTGAACATTTTGTATACCTGCGTTATTCACTAATATATCAACAGAACCAAAAGTATTTTCAGTCTCTTCAACCATTTTACGTATTTCAGATGGTTTAGTCATATCAGCAGGAGAATATAAAACTTTTATACCATATTGATCTTCAAGAAGTTTTTTTTCCGCGTTAATAGAATCTAAATCTCCAAAGCCATTTATCGTAAGATTCACCCCCTCTTTTCCAAACGCATGCGCAATACCTAAACCTATACCACTCGTAGAACCAGTTACAATTGCCACCTTCCCCTTAAGCATAATTTACCTCATGAATTCATTCTGACTCATGCTACATCTTTAAGAAAATACTGTCAAAATATATAGAGCAGCTGCTTCTAGATCTTGATACTCTTCTAATTTTCTATTATAATGACGCAAATCTAAGGTAATGGAGAGGTGGCCGAGTGGTTGAAGGCGCCCGCTTGGAAAGCGTGTATACGGTAACGTATCAGGGGTTCGAATC
>JBEAVG010000165.1:0-3358 GCA_041161045.1 Pseudomonadota bacterium | reverse complement strand
GTCATTTATTTAATACAATGAAAGAAGTAGCATCATCTAACAACCCAGAACAAGCAGTTTCTCGTCAACAACAATATCTACAACATGTTATGCAACAAACTGTTGGTAATGCAAAAGAAATTATGGACATGGGATCTAAGGCAGTTATGGAAGTTTTTGAAAAAGTATTCGAAAACACATCTAATAACCTAACTACAGCAATGACTCCTAACAAAAAGTCTACAAAGTAGATTTTCTTGCTGAATCTTAACCCAAGCTTCTTGCTTGGGTTGTTTTTTTATTACTTATAGCTCATATTGTTGGATTCATTGTCTATCCCAAATCATAAAGATTTAAAACCTGTTGCTGATAGATATAATTATGAATATATTTCTTCTGAATTGCTAGGTAATCATGGTTAATTTGCAAATCTGATAATAGATTATATTCCCCTTGCGCTTCTAAAAAAAATAGCTATACTTTTCTCTCATAGAGCCTGGGGTCATAGCTCAGTTGGTAGAGCGTTTGAATGGCATTCAAAAGGTCGGCGGTTCGATTCCGCCTGGCTCCACCAGTTCTCACTTTCTTTGAAAGATTTCTTATGCAAACCGACATTCTAAAAAAACCAGATTGGATAAGGGTGAAAGCACCAACTTCTGCTGGATATCTTGAAACAAAAGAAATAGCCAGAGGTTTAAAACTTAATACAGTATGCGAAGAAGCTGCTTGTCCTAATATTGGGGAATGCTGGTCACAAAAGCACGCTACAGTAATGATTTTGGGCTCTGTTTGCACTAGAGCTTGTGCATTTTGCAATATAAAAACAGGAAGACCTGACCTTCTAGATCCTCATGAACCTGAGCGTTTGGCTGTTGGAGTTCAAAAATTGGGGCTAAAACATGTTGTTATAACCTCTGTAGATAGGGATGATTTAGAAGATGGAGGAGCTTCTCATTTCGCCGAATGTATTCTTGCAATCAGAAGAACATCTCCGGGAACTACGATTGAAATATTAACTCCTGATTTTTTAAAAAAGGATGGCGCTTTAGAGATAGTTGTTGAAGCAAGGCCTGATGTTTATAACCACAATATTGAAACTGTTCCTTCTTTATATAAAAACATAAGACCTGGAGCTAGATATTACCATTCTATAAATCTTCTAGACAGGGTAAAACAGCTTGATCGCTCTATATTTACAAAATCTGGTATGATGGTTGGACTTGGCGAGACAAATTCCGAAGTAGCTCAGGTTATGGATGATTTAAGAGCTGCTGATGTAGACTTCCTCACCATAGGACAATATTTACAACCAACTCCAAAACATGCTGAGGTTAAGCGATATGTTACCCCTAGTGAGTTTGAACATATGGAAAAATTAGCTAGGGTAAAAGGATTTTTAATGGTATCTGCCAGCCCCCTTACTAGGTCATCCTACCACGCAGGGGATGATTTTGAAAAACTGAAAGCTGCAAGAGACATCAATACTAAATAGCAATGACAAATATAGTTCAAAATTATACAGGTCATAGACAAAGACTTAGAGAAAGGTTTTTAAAATCCCCTGAAAGTTTGCCTGATTACGAGATAGTGGAAATGATGCTATTTGCCTCTGTGCCTCGTAAAGACGTTAAAGACCTTGCAAAGAAACTCATAAAAGAGATAGGTGATATAAACGCTATACTTAACTCTAATCCAGAAAGGCTTTTAAGTGTAAGCGGAGTTAATGAGGCGATCTACACAAATTTCAGGCTTTATAAAGAAGTTTTAGATAGAAGTTTAAAATCCAACTTTTTAAATAAAAACATTCTTGGTTCCTGGAGTTCTCTAGTAAGTTATCTTCAGGGCTCTCAAGGCGCAGCAACAACAGAGCGTTTGCGTGTGCTTTACTTAAACAAAAAGAACCATCTAATAGCTGATGAGCTTCAGGATGTAGGAACAATAGATCAAACTCCTGTTTATCCTAGAGAAGTTCTAAAGAGAATTATATTTCACAATGCTAGCGCTATAATTTTAGTTCATAATCATCCTAGCGGCAGCCCTGATCCTTCTAGTGCTGATGTTGCACTTACCAAGGAGATAATGAAAGCTTGTGATACTATTGGTGTTGTTTTGCATGATCATGTGATAGTATGTAAAGATCAATTTTATAGTTTTAGGTCAAATTTACTTCTATGAAACTTCCTCTACAAACAGTTCCTATAATTCTTATTACATTTGGGCTTTGCCTTCTAATAACTAGGTCCCTGATAACTTTGCTCCCTAAATTTGGAATGATAGATGAACCTGGAGCAAGGCGCATGCATAAGAAAATTACACCTCGTGGAGGTGGAATAGCCGTTCTTTTAGCATTTTCTTTCGGATTTTATGCCATTGATTACTTTTGGCTTGGTGGAGGTTATTCAAGAGCTTTACTTATGCCACTTTGGGCAATAGCTCTGGTGTCTTTTTATGATGACATAAAGCATGTGAATGTAGCACTAAGATTTCTCGTGCAAATTATTGTTTCCGCATGCCTTACATATATATTCTTGCTACCTAATTTGCTTTTCCATGGAGAATTTCCAGGAGTAATAGATTTTGTAATGGCAATAATTACTTTTGCTGGTTTTATAAATATATATAACTTCATGGATGGTATTGACGGCCTTACTTCAGCCCAATCTCTTCACCTGAGCATTACAATGCTGCTTATTTGTGCATTGAGATATGATGTTATAATGCATGTAGACCTTGTTATATCAATTTCACTGCTCATTATGGCCTGCTCTATTGCATTCTTGGTGTATAACTGGCATCCGGCATATATTTTCCTTGGTGATGTCGGAAGTATCACCTTTGGGCTTTTAATAGGCCTTGCTCTCATGCTAATTGCATCTTCCGCTGAAAGACTTTTCGTTTCTACTATTATTGCAACGCTTTATTACCTAGCAGATGGAGGCCTTACTATAATTATTAGAGCAATACGTAGAGAGAAAATATGGCTTCCACATTTGAATCATTTTTTTCAACAAGCAATGCGCAAAAGGCTTTCACAAAAGAAGATCATGCTTGAGATAATTTTATGCAATTATTGGCTGATGATTTTAGCTGTTAGCGCCCTTTTTTATCCGGTATTTTCCTTGCTTCTTGCAATGTTTGTTGTGACTAGAACAATACTTAAATTTGCTGAATAATTTCCACCCCCGTTCTTCGAGTGTCATTCCTGTATGTGTTCAGCAACTCGGTGACAGAATTAGCTGTGGAAGTTGTGCATAATTCGTCTCTCGTGAAAAATGTCTAAATTGCTAATAGAAACGTTGTTTTTAGGTATACTTTTAGTTGTAAAATCCCCTAGGAAATGGTAGTATTGATGCCAGTTGCTAGGGGAATTTTTTTATAT